>NZ_JAWLCI010000014.1:0-76531 GCF_041687215.1 Mariniphaga sp. | reverse complement strand
TTTAATTTTAATCTTTTCATGCATAGTGGTTGTGTTGCTTCCATCGTGCAAAGAAGATGAAACCCGACCCACGTTTCCGCTTTCAGCAGAAATATTTCACAGTGTGGCCGGGAAACAGGTTGCATTTACTGCACTTACCCACAGCGCCATAAACTGGAACTGGGATTTTGGCGACGGGAACACCAGCACCGAAAAAGATCCGGTACACGTTTACGAAGAAGGCGGCTACTATGTGGCTACCTTAACGGCCAGTGACGGTTCCGGAAGTTCTGTAACAAAAGAGGTAAAACTGGCCATTGAACTTACACCCTATGCACTGCTAACCGGCGACCATACCGCCGATGATTACAACGGCAAAACCTGGAAACTCGCTGCTGCCCACTCGGTGAACGACAAACTGGTAAATTCTGATGCCTCGCTTTCGCTGATGGACGAAGACATTGAATATTTACCCACCGGAGCTTTCGATTTGTATTTGGGATTACCGGAAGCCTACAACGATGAATTTACATTTTATTATGATGGTTCCTACAGGCAAAATACAACCGATGGTTCTTCATTTGGAGGAATTGTTTATGGAATGGTTTTGCAGCAATTTGGGCTGGCCTCCATCACCAAAACAGGAGGGGAAGCAGTCTTTGGAGCAGACGCATTTGCACTGACTACCTTTACTCCCGACGATAATGCTAAATTTAAATTCAACGAAAGCGAAGACTTCTCCATTCCCACCATACCCGCCTTTGCCACTGGCGTTCAACCTCCGGGAATCCCTATTGTTACATATCCCGGCGTTATGACTCTCGTTTTCTCGGGTTCATCGGCTTTTGTTGGTGTCAGGGATTTTCACAGAAAAGTGATTGTTCAGGAAATTACCGACAGTTCCATGCGGCTGGTTATGTTTTTAACCATGAGTCCTGATGCCATTGTAAGCCAGGACCCACTGATTGCTTTAAGCACAACTGCCATGATTCTCACATTCTCCGTAGTCAATTAACCTAAACAAAAGATTCGATATGAAACGACTATTTTCAATAAAAATTTATACGAAGTATCTGTTCTGTTTTATACTGTCAATTTCCCTTTTAATTTTAAACGGAAAAGTTGTGGCAGATTCAGACACCAATACAAACCCGGTAGATCAGGGGACCATAAGAGTTACCGGTACTGTAACTTCGACAACCGACGGCACTCCGCTGCCCGGCCTTAGCATTATTGTTCAGGGAACTTCCATAGGAACAATTACCAATGCTGACGGAAATTACACCATAAATGCACCTGAAGACGGAATTTTGGTTTTTTCCTTTGTGGGATTCAGAACGCAGGAAATTGCTGTTCAGGGCCGGAATGTGATTAACGTTTCAATGGAGGAAAGCATTGAAGCTTTGGAAGAGGTGGTTGTTACGGCCCTGGGTATTAAACGCGAAGAAAAATCGCTCGGCTTTTCTGTGGGAAGAGTTTCCGGCGAAGAACTGACACGGGTTGCCCAGGAAAATGTTTTAAATTCTATGGCCGGAAAGGTTGCAGGTGTTACCATCAGTTCTACCGGCGGTGCAGGTTCAACCGTAAACATGGTCATCAGGGGAGCAACCTCGATGAGTACCGATAACCAGCCGCTATTTGTGGTGGATGGCGTACCCATGACAAACACCGTGAACAATGTAGGTGGATTTGGTTCCGACAACCGTGTTGACTATGGAAACGCCATTGCCGACCTCGATCCGGAAACCATTCAGGATGTTTCCATTCTGAAAGGCCCGAGTGCCGCAGCCCTTTACGGAACCCGAGCCGGTAACGGAGTGGTTTTAATTACCACCAAAAAAGCTACCGAAAAAGGGATGAAAGTTACGATCACATCGAATAGTGTGTGGGATATTCCGGTGCGTTATTTAAACGTGCATACCCAGTTTGCTTCCGGGTTTTTCTCTTACAGGCCGGAAAATTTTGGAGGAGGCATTTTGCCGGAAATAAGCCCAACCGAAGGCACCGGCGCAGGTCCAGAAAATGATAAAGGATACTGGGCTGTTCAGTGGCATTCACCCGTTGATGCAAATGGTGAAAGGGTGCCGATTGAAGTGGTTTCTTACCCCAATAATTTCCAAAATTTCATCAACGACTTTTCGTTTACCACAACCAACGGAGCATCCATTTCCAGCAGTTCAGAGATGTTGAACTACAGGCTGGGAGTTACCAACATGACCCATGACGGATTAATTCCCAATTCAGATCTGAATAAAAACAGTTTAGCTTTTTCGGCATCGTCAAAAGTGCGAAAAAACCTGACTGTAAGCACAGACATCAATTTCACCAACAGCTGGGCCGATAACCGCCCTGCATCCAACCGTGGTACAAACCCGTTGCAATGGGTTTATTTCCATCCTTCAAATATCGATATCAGAGATTTAAAAGATTACGGTTCGGGAAATGACATTAAACGGGTTTCCGGCGGGCATGAAAATCCTTATTATCTGGCTTACGACATCAACAACAGCTTTGACAGATATCGGGTATATGGAAATTTGGTGGCAAACTGGGAAATTACGCCGGATTTCAGTTTAATGGGAAGAATGACACTGAATAAATCGGATGAGGTAAGGGAAACCAAAATAGCTCCTGGTTATACGGATGAACCCAATAACGGAGCTTATGGAATTGTAACCGGTAATAATCTCGAACGAAATATGGATGTTTTGGCAACTTATGATAAGCAGTGGAATGATTTTTCAATTACGGCATCTGCCGGTGGAAATTTACTTTATGCCAAATGGTCCAGCATCAGTAATTCTTCAAAATCAGGTTCAGGTTTGATTGTTCCCAATCTGTTTACCGTAAACAACATCAGTTCGGGTGCTTTAAACTACAGCAATTCCCGGAGCCAAAAAGCCATAAACAGTGTGTATGCGATGGCTAACCTGGGATGGGCAGATATTTTTTACCTCGATTTAACGGCCCGTAACGACTGGTCCAGTACATTACCGGCAGAAAACCGTTCCTACTTTTACCCGTCTGCTTCGCTGAGTATTATGGTCGATCAGATTTTTAATATGGGAAACCAGGTTGAAATGTTTAAAATAAGAGGTGGTGCAGCGCAGGTAGGTAACGATACTTCGCCTTACCGGCTGTATCCTACTTACCAGGATGCCGGCCAGTGGGGAGATGCCATCAGGCTGGGCAAACAGAGCGGACTGCTCAGTCCCAATCTTCTACCGGAAGAAGCAACTTCTTATGAAATTGGTACCGACATCCGGCTATTTTCCAACCGGTTGCGTTTAGATGGTACTTACTATCAGGTTGATAACAAAAATCAAATTCTTGGTGTTCCGCTGGCTGCCTCCACCGGTTTTAGCGGCGTACAAATTAATGCAGGTCTTTTGCGCAGCACAGGCGTTGAAATTTTATTGGGTGTAACTCCTGTCAGAACAAACGATTGGACCTGGGATTTGAACCTCAATTTCTCCAAAAACAAAACCGTTATTCTTGAATTGGCTGAAGAGGTGCCATTTGTTGAATTTTGGAATGAAGCCAGGGTACGCAGCATCGGTTATGTAAAAAATGAAGCCGAAGGACACGACGGACTTTTGGGTAATTTATATTCGCGCAAAGTGATGCGGGTAACCGACCAAAATTCTCCATATTATGGTTACCCAATTCTTGGAAGCGGGCTGGATGCCGAGTGGCAGGGAGAAGAAGATTATTCGTTGGTAGGAAACTATAACCCTGATTTTATCATGGGCTTGCAGTCGTCACTCAGCTACAAAAACTTTACACTGAATATGACCTTTGACTGGCGCTCGGGAGGCCAGTATGTGTCGCAATCCTTCCGCTACCTTTCCGAAGATTCCATGTCGAAAGCGTGGCTCGACGGATTGGTTCATCCAGGTGATTTGGGTGGAGCACCAAGCCAGGCATTGCGCGACTGGGTAGTGGCCAATGAAGACAGACTCTTGCTTGCAGATGATCTGAGACCCGTTGGCGGACCAACTCCGGAATTTGGCGGTTTCCCGGAAAGTTTCAGCGGAGTGACCGTTTACGACGGAACGTTTGCTCCCGGAGTGATCGGGTATCACGATGAAAATGGCAATTTTATTCTCGAACAGGAAAACCTTGGTGGCGAAGGAACCATTTTCCTGCCTTACGTAGTGAGCTATCCATGGGACATTGGGGAAGCCAACCTGTTCGATGCAGATTATGTAAAACTCCGGGAAGTATCATTAAGTTACAGGTTGCCTGCAAGAATATCCCAAAAATTTGGGTTGCAGGATGTAAATTTCGCCCTGTACAGTCGCAACATACTTCTTTGGACCAAAGATGCCGGAATTGGTGTGGACCCCGAAAGAGCCTACCAGGCCGAAGGAGACGGCAGGTTTAAGCAGGGTGTGGAAAGGTACAATGCCGAACCCTGGGTAGTTCCCATCGGATTTAAAATGAATTTTTCTTTTTAAACAATAAAATAGTATCACCATGTATCAATTTAAAAACTATATAAAATTTGTCCTTGCAATAGTTCTTGCATTTTTCATTTCCTGCAAGGACCTCGATGAACTGAACATCAATCCGAATGGTGTTGACCCAGCCACTGCCGATTTGAATCTGCTGATGCCAACTTTTATTACCGGAATCGGGCAACAGGTTGTCAACCTGGGAGTGGGCGACATTGCCGGAGTGATGCAGCACACCCAACTTGACGGCTGGTCGGGCGGACATAACGATTACGACTGGGATATCGACAGCAAAAGTTGGTCGGGGTACTATGGAATTCTCAGGAACATCGATGAATTTCATAAAAAAGCTGTGGAGGGTGAATATGCTTTTCACGAAGGTGTGGCCTTGATAATGAAAGCTTACACTTTCGGAATGATAGCCGATCTCTGGGGAGATGCTCCTTATTCAGAAGCGTTAAAAGCAGAAGAAGGTTCTGAATTTTTCAAGCCGAAGTACGATTCCCAACGGGATATTTACCTCGGGATCCTGGCCGACCTGGAAAGTGCCAATACCCTGCTTTCCCAAAGCAGCGATTCCTATTCCAACATCAGTTCCACTCAGGATTTGTTATATGGAGGGGACGTAACCAAGTGGCGAAAACTGGCCAATTCACTGGCACTCCGCTATTACATGCGGCTTTCGGAAAAAGAATCCGGCATCGCGCAGGAAGGAATCAGCAAAATAGCCTCAGCTCCCGGAACGTACCCGGTCATCACAAATGCATCTGAAGATGCTACAGTGGGTTATATCGGTTCATCACCATCCGATTCGTGGCCAACCAACACGGTTTACGACACCGATCCACGCGGGGCTTATTTCAGGGTAAAAATGTGTGCCACACTGGTGGAAGTCATGCAGGCACTCAACGATCCGCGTCTGGGCGTTTATGCAAATAAAATTGAAATCCCTCTTAAAAAAGTGGAAGGCGAAAACATCGACCGGATTGTGAACGGTATCCGGGAAATCTCGCAGGATATTATTGACGACTACACCGAATCATGGGGCGTTGGCGTTGATTTCGACCCGGAATATGTGGGTATTCCGACATCCATTTATGCAGCTCCGCAATACAATTTAAATCCAAACCTCGATCAGGCGGTTTACAATCCGCACTGTTCGCAATTAAACGACATGTACAAACAAACCAACGGCGATTTACTGCAAATGCGACTCATGTCGGCTGCAGAAGTTCATTTTATTTTGGCCGAAGCAGCTTCTTATGGCTGGGCTCCGGGAAGTGCCGAAGAATACTACACGGCAGGCATTCAGCAATCGTTTAATACCTGGGGAGTTGGAAGTGCAGCCGGGTACATTGACGGAGCACCTTACTCCGGACTGGAAAGTATCATCGAACAAAAATGGATTGCAAGCTGGACATCCGCTGCCGAATCGTGGTTCGATTGGCGGAGGACCGGTTTACCGGAATTGCAAACTGGTGAATCGGCAAGAAGGCAGGCATTGCCTCTGCGTTTCTATTATCATTTTGCAGACGAAATTTCGAAAAACACAGTAAATGCCGAAGAAGCTATTTCTCGGCTGGAACCCACGCAGTACAAAGGCAGCGACCCGAGCAACAACAGCGCCTGGTCGAAAACATGGGTTTTACAGGGAACCGGGAAACCGTATTAATCAATTCGTGTTGTTAAAGTATTGCTGTTGCGCTTCAGCCAAAAGAATGCTATGATAAGAAAGGGCCGGGCTCAGCCACATTTTGTAAAAATGCGGCTGAAGCCTCCTCTCTCTGTTGTGATTCAAACCATTGGCTAAAGCACAACGGCAATATATTAAATACTATATTTTAAACAGGATTTTTGTTATTCGCCATTCTGAGATAACCATTAAAGTAATGAAACAAAAGATCTTTTGGATTGCAATCCTGGTATTACTCTTTTTCACCCAAACCAATGCCCAAACTTTTAAAGCCGGCGCTGCTTTGCGCGTAATCACACCTGAAAAACTGCTGCCCATTTCCGGTGGAATGGGAACGCCCGAATTACCGGTCGGAAAACAGGGCGACCTGTTTGTCCGGGCGCTGGTGCTTGAAAAAGGAGAAACGCGGGTGGCCATTGTAAGTATCGACAACCTGGGCTGGCCGGCGGTTTTGGGCGACCGTTCGCGGGAACTGATTAAAGAAATTCCGCCCGAAAACATTCTGATTGGCGTTACCCACACCCACAGCGCTCCCGATGCATACGCGTTTACCGATGAAAACGGGAACACCGGCGCCGATTTGGAATACCTCGACTGGTGCGTGATCCAAATTGCCGATGCCGTAAACGAAGCCCTGACCAACCTGGAACCGGCTGCCCTGAAAACCTCGGTGGGTGAAACCAGAGGAAAAATCGCCTACAATTATTACGCTCCAGAACTTTACGATCCACGCTGCGGCGTGATGCAGGCCATTGCCACATCCGGCAAAAACAAAGGGAAAACTATTGCCACGCTGGTCAATTATGCCACACATCCCGAAATTCTGGGTACCAAACGTAAACTCATCAGTCCCGATTTATGCGGACCGCTGTATGAACGGATTGAATCGAAAGTTGGCGGGGTAGCCATTTTTATGAACAGTGCGCAGGGAGGCATGGTAACGGCCGACAACCGCCGCGAAAACGGACAGGAAGCCAGCGACTGGAAAGAGTGCATTCGTATTGGGCACCTGATGGCCGACGAGGCGTTGCGCATTATTGAACCGGCGCCGGTGCAGGAAAATCCGGATTTGTTCTGTACCTCAAAAACAGTGGAATTTCCCATCGAATCGGAAGAAATGCGATGGGTTTTCCAACACTCACCGGTTTTAAAACAGGCTGTCCAAAACGAAGATTTCAGTAAAATTTCTACCCAGGTTAACCTGCTGAATATCGGCCAGGCACAGGTGCTAAACATTCCCGGCGAAGCGCTGCCCAACATCGGTTTTTACCTGAAACGGAACATGAAAACCAATCAGCCGTTCCTGTTCGGCCTCACCAACGATGCCTTCGGCTACATCATGACAAAAGAAGATTTCAACAGCTTCGAGCGATACAGCTACATCAGCCGCACCTCGCTCGGCGAATTCACCGGAGAAATTTTTGTGGAAGAATCGCTGAAAATGATTGAGGAGAATCCGGGGGTGGAAAAATGAGAATACGGTTTTTCACATTTGAATCAAAAAAGCCTTTTTATCCAAAAAAATTATCTACTGTTTTTTTTGTTAAGTTTGAAAAAAATAATTGTTTATGAATCAATAAACCAAATTTTTATCCATGAAGTACTTTGTTGCCTTTTTATCTCTTTTAGTTCTTTTAATTCTTTTTTCCTGTGAAAAAGAAAAATATTTTAGGTTGAGCGAAGATATTTGCAAAGCCTGCGATCAAAAATCTCTTCATCAAGTTGGATTTCATTCCATTAGAATCTTTCATATAATTACACCAAATGGAGATGGAATAAATGATTGGTTTGTTATCCATGATATAGAAGATTACAAGGATTCAAATATTTCTCTTTCAATATTTAATCGAGGAAAAAAACAAATTGCGAATGTAATTCCTGATGAAAAATATAATTATCTTGCCTGGAATGGCATTCCTGAAAGCAAACCGGATAGTGACCCTCAAAATGGGCTTTATTATTACAAACTCGAAATTGGTGACACAACCATAGAGGGTTGTTTTTTATCTTTAGCCACCTACAACCCTAATAATGAATATTATGATATAATTCCTCCTGATAGTGATTGTATAAATCTTTGTAGCATAGAATTTAGCGAAGATCCAATGCTATTTTCAAGAAGGCCATATCAAGATGATTAATTTAAAAAATTATAGATGTTTATCTGTTTTTCTGACTTGAGGAAATCAATGAATTTCATTATTTTTTCTATTGTAATAACTGTTACTTCTGAAAAATCTAAAACTTGTTTTTCATTCCAGTTTAAATTTTCTCGAATAATCTCAGCTAATTCATCAGAATCAATATTTTCTCCATTTTTAAGACACTCGTAGACAACGTTATAAAATCGTTTCATGTCATACGGATGAGCACTTTCAGGTGCAGTTCCTTTAATCCAACGAATTAAAGCATCTTTTGTATTACTTTCCATTTTTTATTGAGTTAAAGCATTTTTATTGAGTTCTCTTTTTGAATTTGTATGAAGTTTGCGAATCCATTAATATAGGCAAATTTTCCCAGTAAATCATCATCCCAACTTTGGATAACAATTTTTTTTCTATTATTGTCAGTTATAAATAATGAAGTTGCCTCATAAACATAAATTATTGGAATATTCCTGGGGTCTTCATTTTTTAATTCATTTCTAAAGTAGTCCCAATAAATTCTTTGTTTACTTTTTTTGTCAAAAATTATATCACAGATGGATTCTAAGTCAGGAACATTAATTCTAATTGTATTTCTATACTCGGTTGAATTTTTAATAATTTGTTCCAGGTTATATAAAATAAATCCTTGAGTCATAATCGCGCATTCTTCCCCATTGTTTACTTCAGCCTTTTCTAACATTGGAATCATCGTTTGGATATTTTCATCGGGAAGAAACAATAATTCAAAGTGTTCTTTAGGAGCCATTGAAAACCAAATTTGTAATACACCGCGGTATTTTGAATTTATTTCTCTGTCAATGCTCTTAATTGTTTTGGTTATTATTTTTAAAAATTCAAAATGAATTTTATCCGTCTCTGAATATATTATTGGTCGTAGAAAAATACCAAAAACACCTCTTGTCAAGAAAGTTTTCGTTGTGCCATGTTTCATTACTCCTCGTGCCATTCTTTGTCATTTTTTAAAATTTGCCCAAACTATGTTTTCTTTCTACCATTACATACACTATTTCTTATGAATGAAATATGATCAAACATCTTTACTTTAATAAATACTTCACATTTCGCATGTTTTTGTATTATGAACTGGATAGGGGAAAGAATCAGTAGAAGTTTTTTTGGTCCGGAATTCAACATAGGTTTTTGGTTTTTGTGTTGTTAAAATATTACGGGAGCTAAATTAGGAATTGTAACCGGAAAAAGCAAGCAGGGGTCTTTTTTATTGAGCTGGTGACTTGAAGTCACCAGCTCAATAGCAAAATATGCCCTATTTTACCTCAATGGCATAAAATTTTGCAGCCTGATTGCCTGTATTCACAGCGAAGTGTGTTTCGGCATCGCCCCAAAAAACAGTACCGGCTTTTAAATCAATCTCCTGCGATTTCCCATCTTCAGTGGTCAGTTTTACCGAAGCATCGGTAACCGCAATTACAAGTCTCGGTTTGTGCGTGTGTTTTCCTTCCCCACAAGCATCACCGCCCGGAGAACTGACAAACTCAGTAACCTTTACTTTTTCGTTTTCAAGAACAACCTTAACTGCCTCTTTTTCCGAATTGCTGTCATGGCCAAAACCCACCAATGTACAACCTGCAACAAAAAATACAACTAACAACTTTTTCATAACCAGAATTTTAAATTAAAACTTTATCATATCAATTCAAAATTACAGCGATTGGAATAAAGCTGTTTTTCTTAAAGGTTCAAATTTTTTACTTTATGGTCAAAGGTGTAATTCTCTTTTCACTTTGACGTCAGGCATTTTAATCAGTAGAAACTTGCAATGAAAAGCGAAATGTGCTGCCATTCCCCACTTCGCTTTCGACCCAAATTTTTCCACCGTGCATCTCAACAAACTCCTTACAAAGCAGCAGGCCCAGGCCGGTACCTTTTTCATTTTTCGTTCCGGCGGTTGTATAATTTTCTTCTATTCTGAACAGTTTCTCCAAAACTTCCCGGGAAATTCCTACTCCGCTGTCTGACACCGAAACGACCATTTTACCATCATTCTCCTGCGAACTGATTCTAATTTCCCCTCCCCGGTGGGTAAATTTTATGCCGTTGGAAATCAGGTTGCGTAATATAGTTCCAACCATCTTTCTGTCAGCAAAAACAGGCAAAATACCAGGCAGATTGTTGATGATGGTAATCGACTTTTGCTGAGCGACATTTTCCAGCAGGGCCAAAACTTCCTTCACCAAAACATTCAGTTCGAAAAACTCAGGTTGGAATTCCATACGCCCGGTTTGTGAACGGGCCCATTCCAGCAAATTAGTAAGCAGTTCCATTGCCCTGCCTGATGAATGCTGAATCACAGACGCATATTTTTCAATTCCGTTGTAATCCCCTTTTTGCACCTGCTCTGCCAGCAGTTCGCTAAAACCAAGAATACTGTTAAACGGGCTTTTCAAATCATGGGCGATGATAGAAAAAAACTTGTCCTTGGTGGCATTCATTTCGCTTAGGCGAGCCTCACTCTCTTTCAGCACCTGTTCAATGTGTTTTCGTTCGGTAATGTCGCGTACATTCAGCACCACCGACTGCACGGCAGGATTGTCCAGTTGATTGGTGCCGAACGCCTCAAGATAAACCCAACTCCCGTTTTTATGCCGATGGCGGTACTGAACACCGCCTACTCCCTTTTTGGCAACAATCTCCAGAAGCCCCTGCATTGTTTTTTCCCGGTCGTCAGGGTGAATCATTTTTTCAATCACCGGAATATTGGTCAACTCTTCTGGCTTGTAACCCAAAATCTTTTCGCACGATTCGCTCACGTAATGCTGAATTCCATCAGCGCCAATCAGCACAATCATATCGAATGAATTTTTGATGAGTTGTCTGAACCGTTCCTCGCTCTCCAGTTGCAACTCCTTTATCCGGAACTCTAATTCTTTATAAGTCGGTTTTTTTGGCATCACAACAAAGTTAGAAATATAAACCACTTACAATTAAAGGTACTTCTCAAAAAACGCCTCCATTTTCTGTTGCGAAAAATCATTTACACGTTTGGCGATGTCCATGGAGTGGGGCCATAGCGGCACCCGATAGTATTCGCACGGAACGCCCAGTGCATCCAGCCGGCTTTTCAGGGTGTCCGACTGACTAACAGGCACCAGCGTGTCGGAGGTACCGTGCAAAATCAGGGTTGGCGGGCACGAATCACTCAACCAGAAAATGGGAGAAGCCTGCTGGTACAATTCAGGTTTTTCGTTGTACGCATGGCCAATGAAACCGGTGACCAGCGGCTGGTTCTGTGCATATTCGGTAGTTAAGTCCACCGGACCGTAGATATCCACCACTGCTTTTACGCGGTTGGCAGGTTTTTCACCGGTATGCTGGGACGCCGGATTTTCCCAGCCGTACCCTGCCATCATGGCAAGATGTGCCCCGGCAGATCCGCCAATCAGGGCAATTCGGTTGGGGTCGTAGCCATAATTTTCGCCGTTTTTGAACAGCCATTCCACGGCCTCGGTTACATCTTCCACCGCCGCCGGATAAATGCTGTCGCCTTTCAGACGATATGTCACCGTCGCCGTCATGTAGCCTTTTTGGGCAAAGCTGGTCAGATAGACCAGGTAATCGGAACGTTTGCCGCTCCTCCACCCTCCCCCGTGAATAAACAATAGCAGCGGCAAAGGTCCGTCTGCATTTTTTGGCCGGTAAAAATCCATTTGCAACGATTTCCCGTTTATATTTTTGTACTCCACATTTTTAATTTCTTCAATGCTTTCAGGAATTTCCGGTTCCAGGTCGGCCAGCTTTTCGAGACCGGCACCAAGGGCAACCAGGGAAAGATTTTCAAAATGGTATCCCACCGGCGGTTTTTCAGGGAATAAAAAACCAAGGGTCCGCGGGGTGACCATCAGTAGACAAAAAAGAAAAAAGACCGCCAACAAGCCTTTCAGAATACGTTTTAAAATTTTTGATTTCATAAGTTTTATTTTTTACCGCAAAGATGCAGAGACGCAAAGGAGATTTTTGAGATTGTTGGATGTTGTTTGACGTTGTTTGAACCCTCGAACCTTCAAACTATCGAACTTTCGAACTTTTGAACTCTCAAACTTCCTTATTGCCAAATATCTTTGCTGTGGTGATTCCATCTTTTTAATATCCGGAAAAAATGCGGCAAAAGCAATTTACCCTTTTGGCTTCGCCATTTTCCCTAAACAGGGAAAAATGTTCTAATTTAATATGTGCTAAAGTTTCATCTTTAACAAAAAGTGCAATCATAACGTTCTCCCATTTTCAGGGGAAATACTGTAAGGAAGAAGGGTCAAAAGCATGTAGCTAAAATATATTACTATTACCCTTTTGGCTTCGCCATTTCTGCTTGTTTTGCAGGTTTTTCCGGTCTCCCGTCTTCCATCTTCGTGTTTCCCTCTTCAAGCTTCCAACTTCCAACTTCGTGCTTCCCACTCCTTCACTCCCCCAATTCCTCCAGCATCTCAAGTAAATTCCTGTGCAGAATGGGTGCTGTTTCCGGCCCCAGTGAGTTAACTTCGCCATAAGGTGCTTTCTCCCGGCCATAGGTGAAAGGCGCCTTCGTGTCCCACTGGCTTTTTGGAATGATATACCCGATTTCATCGTTGGCCAGTCCGATCACGAATTTATATTTTCCCGGCATCATTTCCCGCACCGGAGGAACCTCCAGCGGTTCAATCTCAAAATCGTTTCCTTCGGGCGCTTCCACCCCGCCGTTAATGATTTCAGGATAGATTTCGCCCGGGACGGTCACAAACGAAACCGGTCCCAGTTTAAACACTGCCAGTTCGGTGCGCATTTGCATCCATCCGGCAGTTCCGCGGTCAATTACCCCCAAAGCCGTTCCCAGCTTAAACAGGGTATTTTTTATGGGAAGTTTTAGTGTGCGCACCACCAGCGAAATCCCGGCCTTTTCAATCACTTCCGACGGATTTTCCATGGCATCCAGCGCCAGCAGTGCCAACTGGTTTCCCTGTGCTGCGGTTTTTTCAAAAGTTGGCTCAAATAACTCTTCCCCGGTAAACGGATCGATGATTGGATAGCTTGGATGTGTAGTCATTAGCCCACCAATAGCGCCGTTCAGATAAACTGCGGTTCCGCCAATGCCGGGTTTCACCAGACTGTCGCCGTTAAACAAGCCCTTCTCCACACCTTCCCTGAAAAAATGGGGAAAATCGGACGACACCAGCAAATTCCCGCTCCACAGGGTTTCGGGATGGTTGCCCCAGGCCAGCAGGCTGCCAAGTGTAGTTCCGTATTCCTTGTCAATGGCTTTGATAAACCGCAATCCCGAATCGAAAACCTCGGGCATTCGGGTATCTTTCACCTGGGGAATGGCCCCGGTTAAATCCTGCGAAATTTCCAGCCGCGCAGGCCGGAGGTTATTCACCGCAGCTTCCACCGACTTTGCCGTCTGCTCTTTCACAAACTGCAAGTACGCTTTGTCCACCCCGCTTTTCAGCGGATGTTTTCCCCAGAGGCCCATCAAATCGGGTCCTTCGTGCGTATGCGTTGAGGCAATAATCGTATAAGTCAAGCCCAAATCTTCGAGCAGCATTTTACGCACATCCACCACATCATCGTGCATAAAACCAATCACATCAAGAATAACAATGGCCAGCCGGGTTTTGCCGTCGTCGATGACCATGGTGCGTGCCCAGGTATCGTCATGCACACCATTGGCCGGTTTGTTGTTGCTGAATCCGGCAATCCACACCTTATCGAACTTACCGTTGCCATTGCCGTCGGTGAAGCTATCGCCGTCTTTCGGATTGTATTTGCCATCGTCGTTTTTATCCACCCAGCGGTCGGGAACCTCTGGTGTAATGGGCACTGCGGCAAACCCTGCTTTTAATTCCGAAGGGGAATCGTTCCGGATATTTAAATCGACGCTGTAACCCAGATGCCGATCTTTCATGTTGGAATAGCTCCAAAACGAAAAGCTGACTAACGCCAGAAGGAGGAGGATTCCGAATATTTTGAAGAATTTTTTCATCTTGCTTACTTCCTTTCAAAACGTTCCATCACCTCCCGCCATGTGGTGATGATGATGTCGTTTTCTTCGAAGAACCGGATGACTTCCGGGTCGGCAAACATTTGGGCTTCCCACGCCCGCTGCTGCCACGAGCCGGTTATTGTTTTCATATTTTCGGTTTCAAACGAGGGGTGAAAAATAATTTCGGTAATGCCGGGGTCCAGTGAATTCACCAGTTTGTAAAAGTTGTTTTTTACCTCTTCGTAGGTAGCTCCTTTGGGCACGCTGCCAAAGTTGTCGAGATGCGGAAGGTGGTAATTTCCAATCATTTCGATTACCTCTTCGTTTACAGGATATCCTACCTCACGATAAAAAGCAGCTACTTTTAGATTGGAAAGGTCGATGGCATTGGCCGGTATTTTATATTCCTCGGCCACCTTCAGAAAAACCTTTAAAAATTCAGGTGAACCATATAATGTTCCCATGTGGGTGTCGATGTGCGTGGGCGTTAATCCGAGGGCCAGCATCTTATCGATTTGCGCCCTGATTTCCATTTCCACTTCCTGTGGGGTGGCATTCATCACCACCTCCTGCACACTGCGCCACATTTGTCCATCGGGGTCAAGCAAACCGGGAACCTTTTCGGCGTCGGTGAGTGGCGGCCAGCGCCAGGTTTTCCATTCGCTGGTGAGTGTGAGGTGTACCCCAATATCAGCCTTTGGAACATTTTTCGCCCATTCCACAATTGGCACGGCATATTCGCAAGGCATCATCACCGCTCCGGACAGGATGTGATCGTTTTCGATATAGAATTTTCCGGCATCGTTGGCTTCCTTGCACATGCCCAAATCGTCCATGTGCAGGAGCAACACTTTTTTCCCCTTCGGAAAGCCCAGCTTTCCTGCATTGTTTTCAACGGTGCTGTTTCCTTTTACCCACTCCGGCATAAACGAAACGTGATTAATGGATTTCCCTTCGGATGTGTGATGCGAATAAGTCACGTGCACCCGGCCATCTTTGGTTTGAATGGCAGTAGGATAAGAAAAACTGCCTTTCCCTTTGGGCTCATATTCGAGGTAGCGCTTCCATTTCCAGGTGGCTCCTTCATCGTCGGAAAGTGAAACAGCCAGCCGGTTTCTGCCATCCTCCAAATCATTGTAAACCATCAGCCAGTGGCCGTCGGTGAGTGGTATGGCTTCCACACTGGCGCCCGGATTGGGAATATCTGTTTTTTTGGAAACACTCCAGGTGTAACCGTTATCTTCCGAAGTGCTGACAATGATCCGCTGCGGCGCATCGCCATTGTCGCGCATGTAAGCAACCACGGTTCCGTCTTTTTTCTGCAACAATGCAGGTTGAATATTTCCGCGCCCCACGATAGGCAGGCTGGGTTTCCAGGTATCGCCGTTGTCGACGGAAATGGCTACCAGCGAAACGTTGTAGCCGTCGGAATAAAGTGGCATTAACATCCGGCCATTTTGGAGTGTCAGAGGTTGAATGCGTCCCATCCAACCCACCTCACGTTTTACGGGGTCTTTGGCGGCTTCCACAATCATCCGTTCGTATTGCGGGGCATACTCGGCCCAGGCCAGTCCGGGCGGGTCCATTTCCCTGAAACCTTTTTCCAGCGCCTTGGCAAACTCTTCGCCTGGTTTAAGCAGAATCACATCCTGCCAATCCCATTGGGGGGCGCCTCCATTTTGGTAATTTGCAGAAATACGGGTTTTGAGAAGCGACGCTTCCCACCGGTTAGCCACCACCACCACCCAGGTGAGGTGCAGCCTGTTTTTTGCATCCAGAAAAAGAACAGGATTACAGTCTGGATTATCAGGCGTATCGGCCATTTCAAACGGTTTGCTCCATTGGGATTGTCCTTTTTTCAGGCGGGCGCCCATTACCGCCACATCGTTGGCTGTCCGCTCGCCCGAGCCCTCGAACCAGCACACCAACAAATCGCCGTTAGGCAGTTCCACCACCGAACTGCTGTGTACATGGTTTTCCTGCTTCGGAAAAATGAATTCACCAGAAAAGGATGTTTTTGAAATTTGCTGCGCCTCTGTCAATAAAGGTGCGATGGCAAAAAATCCGGCCAGCAAAAATATTCCGGCAGGAAACAGCCTAAAAACAACCGGCTGTTTGATTATTTTTTCCATAGTTTTTTGGTTTTTAAATAAATTTCAAATTGTAATTACATTACCGGCCATTTGCCATTTTGCATGGGTTTCAACTCGAATTTCGAAGGGTCGAGTACCACATGCTTAATTAATTTTCTGTTCCAGGTGTAAGTTATATGCACCATGCCGTCGGTAGTTTGAATAACTGCAGGATACGAATATTCTCCGTCCGGATCGGAATCATTTTCCAACAGAACGGCTGCCTGCCAATTCAGTCCGTCGGAAGAAACAGCAACATTCAAAATATTCCGGTTACCCCATTCCTCATCCGGGTCAACATGGTTGTAAACCAGCAGATGCCGACCATCTTTTAAAGTTACCGCATCGGTACCGGAGTTGGGATTCGGCAAATCAATGGGTTCCAGTTTGCTCCAGGTTCTTCCGTTATCGGTTGACCAGGCTGATAATATTTTCTTGTTTTTGCTGCGGCACAGAATCTGCAACTTCCCGCCCGGGTGTTTTAAAATGCTGGGCTGAATGGCAGCTATTTCGGTACCATCGTTAATGGGTTCGGTGCGTTCCCAGGTTTTCCCCCGATCGGAAGTAAACTCCATGTGCACCTGCCAGCCGTTGTGTTCGGTGCTGGTGGGGCAAATGAGTTCGCCATTGGGCAATAATTCAGGTTTATTTTTAATGGGACCGAAAATTTCTTCGGGCAACCGCATGCGTCGTGACCAGGTTTTTCCATTGTCGGGAGAAATGAGGAGTTGTCCCCACCAATCGCGCGGGTTCGGACCGTCTTTGTAAAACAGAAACAGTTCATCGCCATAATCGAACAACACCGGGTTCCAGGTAGGATAACGAAGATCAGAATGCTGCACACCGTTGGCCACTTCAACGGGCACTGTCCATTTGCCGTTGATAAACCGGCTGAACCAAATCCCCACTTCGGGATGTTTTTCATACTGGCCGCCAAACCAGGCTACTACCAGCCCATCCTCGGTTTGTGCAATAGTAGAGGCATGACAACTCGGAAAGGGAACATCCTCCGTTTTGTAAACAAATTCGGATTTAACCACGGCACGATCGCCTTTAAACGGGTTGTTCGCTAGCAGATTCATGGCTGAAATCATTAAAATAATTACAACTGTTGTTCTCATTCGAATATAACTTAATTAAACACTTATAAATTTACAGAATTATCTCTTTTTAAAAAAGAACTTCAAACTAACAAATCCCAACAGAAAAATAACCATTGTTCCAAAAACAATGGTGAGATTGCTGTGGAACGGACTGCGGAAGGCCAGCAGGTTTTCGCTGGTAAAATA
Source organism: Mariniphaga sp. (assembly GCF_041687215.1). Classification (NCBI taxonomy): domain Bacteria; kingdom Pseudomonadati; phylum Bacteroidota; class Bacteroidia; order Marinilabiliales; family Prolixibacteraceae; genus Mariniphaga; species Mariniphaga sp. The sequence goes on along the minus strand of NZ_JAWLCI010000014.1, from coordinate 58,842 downwards.
AAGCGGGCTGAGGCTCATCCACACTATGACCAGCACTCCGGCAATTACGCCAATAATGGCATCGATACGCCGTGTTTTACTCGAAATAAATGCCAGCAGGAACAACCCCAGCATGCCGCCACTGAAGATGGAAGCCAGCGACCACCAGGCATCCAGCACACTCTCCACGCCAACCAGCGTTAAGGCAATTAAAACACCCAAAAACCCAATTGCTACAGACGACAGGTACAAAACTGCCATCGACTGCCTCTCATTGGCATTTTTGTTGATGTAGCGTTGGTAATAATCAGTTAAAATAATGGTCGCCGTACTGTTCAAACTGGTTGAAACAGTGCTCATTCCGGCGGCAAAAATGGCGGAAATCAGCAAACCTGTAATTCCGGTGGGCAATCCGTTCACAATAAAATGAGGGAACACTTTATCGCCGGCACCAGGCTGGTGCAACTCAGCAGGCAGCAACTCCGGCTGAGCGGTGTAATACGAAAAAAGCGCTGTTCCGATATAAAAGAAAATCACCGAAACCGGAACATAGAGCAGTGCACCAAACAAGGCCGACCCCTTGGCTTTTTTATCAGTGCTGGTAGCCATGTAGCGTTGCACGAAATTTTGGTCGATGCCGTAGTTTTGCAGATTGATGAACAGCCCGTAAATGAGCACCACCCAAAAAGTAGATTCGGATAGGCTTGCACCGAAACTTCCGAGGCTGAATTTGTCGTTTGCAGAGGCAATTTCAAAAATCTGCTTAGGCCCTTCGGGCATGGAAAAGGTTAAAACCAACGCAGAAACCACTGCACCCAGAATCAACACAATTCCTTGTATGGCATCGGTCCATACCACCGCACGAATTCCTCCCAGCATGGAATACAAGGTTACAGCAAATCCTGTTACAATTATTATTGTTTTGATATTAAAACCGAACAAGGCATTGATGGGCAGCGCCAGCAAAAGCAAAATAGCGCCGGTGCGCATGAGTTGTGTGAGAAGATAACAGGCCGAAGCATAAACTCGCGCCCAGACTCCAAAACGGGTTTCCAGGTAATTGTAAGCCGAAATGCTTCCTATTCCGCGGTAAAGCGGTACAAAAAATTTCACGGCCAGAATGGCTGCCACCGGAATTGAAAAACTAAAAACCAGGGCATTCCAGTTGGTGGAGAAGGCATTTCCGGGAAGGGCCAAAAAACTAATACTGCTAACAAACGTGGCAAAAATAGACATGCCCACAACCCAGGCTGGCAGGTTACCTCCGCCGGAAGTAAATTGCCCCGATGTTCTGTTTTTAAAAAAGAAGCTTGCGCCAAAAAGGACATTTCCAAAAGTAATCAGAATAAAAACAACAAGATCTAACGTTGGTAACTGCATATCTATCTTTTAACAGGTTCAGGTAAAAGTTGCTTTACCTATCATTTCTTTTATTTCCTCCACGTAGTTTTCAATGGTGTTCCGTTCGGCATAATCGAATTGCCTCAACGGATGTGCCACATAATCGTTGCAGATTTCCAGTGCGGCAAGTGCACATTTGGTGCCCACCGTGTAACGCGAAGTAAAAGTACCAACATTATAAATGGTATTGTATATTTTCAGCACAATCCGGCGCAAAAAGTCAATTTTTGTATAATCTTTTTCAACTGCAGAGCGGTAATAATCCACAAATAAACGAGGGAACATATTGGCGCCGCCCGCAATGGCACCGTGCCCTCCCTGAAGAATGGTTTCGGGGATAAAAATTTCAGTTCCTGTAATTACTGAAAAATCGGGTGCATATCGGAATGCGTCTATCAGCGACAAAAGGTACTGCATATCGCCCGAACTGTCTTTAACTCCAAGTGCTCCAAGCTCTTTGGCGTGTTCCACCGTTTTTACCGACATGTGCAGTTTGGTGTGCGACGGCATGTTATACAGCAAAAACGGTAACGACAACCGCGGCACCAAATCATCGAGGTAACACCGCATTTCAACCTGGGAAATTGGAACATAATAAGGTGGTGCAATTACAACCATGTCTGCGCCGGCGTCCTGGCACACATGAGCCATTTCCACCGAACCATCAAACGATGTATCGGTTATGCCAACCATTACCGGCACTTTATTACCAATCAGCGAACAAGCCAGCCTGACAAATTTTTCACGTAATTTGTACCTTAAACTGGTGGCCTCTCCGGTGGTTCCCAGTAAAAAAATACCGTGTACCCCGCCTTCAAGTATATGACTGATTAAATTTTCAATTCCCTGTTCATCCAGTTCATTATCATTTAAAAGTGGAGTAACAACAGGAGGTATAATTCCACGTAAAGGAAGATCCATAATTATTATAATATTGAAAGTTTTGTTTTTATCTCCAGCTAACAAGTCATTTTCCCTTATACAAAAAAACAGCAAACCGGCACAAAATGCTTGTTGAAAATTGTTTATTTCACATTAAATTTTGACCAATAATCAAAAAATATCTTTTATATTTACACTTTACGGTTAAAAAAAAACAATATGAGGTTTGTTTACGAAAAGATTGATGTTTCACATAAACATTCGTTCATCACCCGCCGGTATAAAATGGATCCTGATTCAGATAAAATCCACTCGCACAAAAATTTCGAACTCAATTACATTACCGCCGGTACAGGCCGTCGTATTGTGGGAAATCATATTTCGAGTTACACTAAAGGCGATTTGGTGTTGCTTGGGCCAAACATTTCCCATTGCTGGGAGGTATTGGAACCCGGACCCGATAAACAGGGGGAATGCGTGGTTACTCATTTTTATGAAAATATAATCAGTTCCAATTTTTTCAATATTCCTGAACTGGATGAAGTGGTTAACCTCCTGAAAGAGGCAGGTAGCGGAATCCTGTTTAAAGGCCCGAAAACCAAAAAAGTGGCCGAATCGCTTAAAAAAATGGTGCACATGGAAGGATTGGAAAGGTACATTGAGTTATTAAAAGTGTTCAGTCTTTTACTCCAGATTGAAGACCGGGAATACCTGGCGCTGCCATCGTCTATGCCCAACACTTACAACAAAGACCGCGAGCAAATTGACAAAATATATGAATATGTTTTCCAGAACGTGCAAAACGGCATTAACCTGAACGACGCTGCTAAATTGGTTTACATGGAGCCCAGCTCGTTTTGCCGGTATTTTAAAAAGAAAACCAGCCAGACTTTTATGGATTATGTAAAAAGTGTGCGCATTGGCATTGCGGCCCGGCTGCTGGCCGAAACGGAAAAACAGATTACGCAGATTTGCTACGAATGCGGCTATAACAACCTGGCCAATTTTAACCACTACTTTAAAGTGGTGATGAAAAAAACGCCCTCGGAATACCGGAAGGCGTTTCAGCAATAGTTGGTTTACGTTTCTATCTAATTCCAAACGGCTGGGTTCCCATAATAACCTCGCCTGGCCCAAAAATCTCGGCACGGACATATTTTTCAACTTCGGAATTCTCTTTCAGCGAAAACTGCGTTCCTCGAAAAACCACTTCCCCACCGGAAATCCAGCGAATGGAATCGTGTCCGGTTACGTTCACTTCAATTAGGCCTTTGCGGTTATTTATTGTTATATCATGTATTTCGGGCAGAACAGCAGCATGATGTCCCGATGGTGAATACACGTAATAACTGCGGCCTTCCTGCATTCCTTTGCGCACCCAGGTTTCGTTGAGTTCGGGCAAGAGCAAAACGTTCCAGTTGCGGCCCAACGTACTGCTATGGTGCATGTCGTCGTTGGAATAGGCCCACACCGGACGGCCGGGCATCAGCCTTGAAAGCAAGGCATCGTAAGTTCCCCGGTCAGTTGGATAGCGGTCGCCCTGGTTATAAATTTCCATACCAATGAGCTGATCAAAACGCTGATAAAAATCCACGTACCAATCGAGGTTAAACTTTTCGGGATTGCTGGCGGTGTATCGACCCGGATGGTAAAACATATTCAGTCCGTTTTTGGCTGCCACTGCTTTTAACGATTCTTCTTCGGTTTCCGTACCATTGTGGTCGTTAAAAAAACTGCCCATGTGGTGGTGCCGCGAAAGCTCGTTCCCCTGAATAGCCAGCATACCCAGTTGCTGCGGGTCACGGTTTTCGTAAACCAAATTCTGCACCTCGAGTTGCCCGCCCTCAAGTCGTTGATGTGCCCCATTGCTTGCCTCCAATTCAGCAAACGAAGTCCACGGATAAGTAACTTCGTTATGATCGGTAATGGCCAGGATGGTATATCCCAATTCATGGTATTTGTCCACTACGTTTTGCGGATTCATGCGGCCGTCGCTACGGGTGGTGTGCGTATGAAAATTGGCTTTGTACCGTTGGTGGTTCGCCCAGTCCACTTCGGCATACGGGTTTTGAATGTCCCATTTGGGCTGGCAACCGAAAAATACAAAAGCCAGCATCGTAAAAACAATTACCGGCAAAGAGCCGAAAAGCGATTTCATTGGAGAAAAAGTCTTGTTATTCATTTTGATTGTGTTTTTAAATTGATTTCAAAACTATCAAACTTTTAATACATGAACAAACTAATTCAAAAACATAATTTTAATACAACTCCGGTCGTGCCGGGCCATCAAACGGCGTTGCTCCCAATTGCTTCAATGGTTCTTGTTTCACACGAACCAAATCCGGATCATCTGTTTCGGGTGCTTCGATAAAACCATGATAGCGCCCCATCCAGTAATCGCGCAAAAAGCCGGTGGGTTCCATTATGCGATTCCCGTTACTGCCGCCATCCAAAGCAATGGCACTGCGGCTGGCACGTTTTATGGCCATTTCGCGCGGCGATATTCGCTTTCTGCCTCTTTCGTATGTTTTGTAACCAGGTTCCACAAACAGATCATCGCGGTGCGAATTTTGGTAGTTGTGCTCTGTGCAATCGAGCACCCATTCGCGCAAATGTTTCACCATTTTTTCCTCTTCACAATCATTGCCCGTAATGGCACCGTACACATAATTAAACCACGGAATCTGTTCCATGCGTTTCACTTCCCAGGTGCGTTCGAGGCTGCGCAGATAAACCGACCGCAGGGCAGGGTCTTTCACATAGCGGAGCAACGTGTAATAACTTCGGAAAGCATGATTGTCGTCCCAGGTGGCAATACTGGAAGGTGGAAAAACATTCTTTTGGCGAATGGTATTCGTATGGTAATCCCAGTCAAGGAGTTGCTGGTTGCCTTCTTTAAATTTTTCATCGCCGGTAAGTGCATAAGCCGTTTCCATAAAAGTAAGGGCTTCCAGTCCATTAATTCCGCGGTCAACATAACCGTACGGCCTCAGCAAATATTCCGGATTCCATCGGCCCCAGCGTGTTGTTTCGCCATCCATATCTTTTAAAACCCAGCCGCAGTCGATAATATAATCAGCCACTCTTTTCAACAGTTCCCGTGCTTCTTCTTTTTCTTTTCCTTCGGCTACCAATTCATAAAAAATGGAAACCGAATAGAACATGGCAATTACCTCATCGCTGGAGGTATCGCCTTTCCAATACCATTTTCCATCGGGAGTGGGGTACCATTTGGCCGGCAAGCCCCCCGAACCGCCCTTGCTCATTTCGTCCTTGTCGCTGGTGGTTGACCAGATTGCCCGGGCAAAAAATCCATCGATGGGCACAATCCGTTCCAGCCACAACATGGCTTTAAAAGATTCAACCGCCTCTTTCCTCGCTTGCCCGTCGCCGGTAACGGCATATTTGAATGACATGGCTGCCAAATAGGGAGAAGTATGACCTCCATCGTTGTCGCTGATTTCGCGCACCCACTTCCCGTCTTTTTTATAAACGGTGTGAATAAAACCCAACCTTTTGTGGCCCCATTCTTCGAGGTGGCGTTCGTAGTAATCGGCTTTTTTGCGCAAGGTAAACGGTTCGTATTCAATAATTCCCAAACCGCCGTCGGTTGCAATGTAAACTTTGTTACCGAACACAGCAATGTCGTTCACTTTATTATTGGGCAGCCAGAGGTCGGCGCCAAAGTAGTGCCATTCATCATCAATAAAACGCACTGCCCCGCGTTCGGTCCCAATCCAGATGTCCTGCGCAAAACCCTTTTCCAGGCAGGTGGTGTTTTCCACGGGCAAACCGTCGTTTCCTTTTATTTCGTATATAGATGCGCCTCTTAATATGCCCAGACCGCGGTCGGTAGCTACAAACAGCCTGCTTCCCAGGCTCAACATGTCGCGGGTGTTTTTTGAGGGCAGCGAACCCCAGTCGATAAAATCGCTGTTGACCACCAGCCCGTCGAACAGAATCAATTCGCCCGGACGGAGGATGTACAATGTCCCGCTGTACGAGGCAATCCGATCGATTGGCCCGATTTTAACCGGTTCGGCATGAAGTTGGGTGCCATCTTCCATCACCATGGTCACATTGCTGGTGTGATAGCCATTTTCAGGTTTCAGGCTGATTAACCGGTTGTTTTCCAGCCTGTAAATTTCATCCCGGGTGGCTGCATGAACCGCCCCGTTGTGTAAACAAACATCCACAATCTTTCTGTCGTCAACTCGTTCCCAGTTGGTTCCGTCGAACGAAAACAGTCCGTTTACGGTAAGCGCCCAAAGTTTCGAGCCCACGGTTTTAAGTCGTTCAGCACCGGCTGGTGCGTTGTTTACTTCTTTGAAGTCCGTTCCATCCAAAACAAAAATTTGATTCTCCATTAAAACGTAGCAATCCTCATTCAAAACCGCTACCGAAGCAATGGCCGGTTCAGTCGGAATTTTATGCGAAACTTCCTGAAGGTAAATTTCATCTTTCTGAGGTTCCCACAAGCGGTTTTCCACCCGAAAAAAATCCTGGGCAAAAGTTGTTGCCGGAATTAAAAGTACCAGCAAAAACAAATTCCTGCAAAAAACTGATGTACTGCAATTTATTTTCATTTCAAATTTTTATTTGGTTATTTCGAATGCATCAATCACCTCTCCGTCAAAATTCACCGACTGGTAAAAAAGTTGGTTTCCGTCGATTTGAATGTGTTGGTACAGCCAACAGTCCTGTTCCCGCACGGCGGCATAAGGTTCATCGTCAATTTCTTCATTCCGCCCGGGAATTCCGAGGGAAATAATGTAGGCTGTTCCGTTATTGTATGAATCCACCACCTGGCCGGCTTTCATGGGTTTGGAGCGCATGTAGTAATGAATGTGGCCACTGAATACCATATTCACATGGTACTTGTCGAATACCGGAATCCACTCTTCCTGGATGTTTAGATAAGGTTCTTCCCAGTTGTAGGGAGGAAAATGGAACACTGCAATTTTCCAGGTTGCCTCTGAATTGGCCAACTGCTTTTCAATCCATTCCGTTTGCGCTTCCACTAACGATGTGGCGTCAAGCATCAGAAAAAGTGTGTTTTTGTATGTGAACGAATAGGTTTGCTCCTTTGGAACACCATCGGGCCCATTTGCAGGATAACTGAACATATCGCGGTACATTTTGGCGCCCAGGCCCAACCGGTTGTCGTGGTTTCCGGGGACATTCATCAGTGGTTTTTTGCGAATCACCTCTTTGGAGTATTCAAAAAGTTCATCCCACTGGTTGCGGTAGAGGCCGTCGCCCACCAAATCACCTGCAATGGTATAAAAAGCAACTTCAGGATGGGCAGCTTCGGCTTTGTAATGCAAATCGCCAAACTTTTTTTTATGGTGCACATCGCCAAACCAGATAAATGAAAAAGAGTTGTCAACAGCGGGCGTAGAAAAAACTCTGGCTTTTGCCCAGTCGGATTCTGGTGCAATGAGATATTCATAACTGGTTCCCGGATGCAATTCCTGTAGCTTGCCTGTAAAACGGTGAATGAACCTGTCGTTCATCAGTTCGCGGTCTTCCATCACATATTTTTCAGGTATAGCCGTTTGAAAATCATAACTCCCTGCAACGCGGTATTTTACTTCACCGGTTTCCACTGAAGTATTTGCTCGCCACTGAATATCGATGCTCGTTGACGGATCGGCACTCCACGTGAGCAAAACCTGGTCGGGCTCTGCAGATGACGGGAATTGTGTTTTGCGGAAAGCGCCAATCAGGTGCGACTCTTTTCCCCGGCCGCGAATGGTAGTGAGCAATTTTTGGCCCTTCAATTCTTCGGGAACATCCTGCAGAACCAGTTCGGTCCAGTCGTGGTAAGTGAATGCACCGTCATCCAAAACACCAACATACTGGTTTTCGGGAATAAAGTTCGACAATTCCAACTGGTCATTTTGGTTTTGAGGCGCCACTGCAACAAAGTAGTGGTAGGCAAAATTTTCGAATCCGTTAATTCCCAGTTCCACCGTTCCTTTGTCAAATTCTTTTTGCCACACTTCGTAGGTGTGGTATTCATTTCGCATTTCCAAACCGGTTTTTACGAAACCACCGGATTCGAGCCAAAACGGCATGGCTTTCTGACTTGTGCTACGCATAATGGAAACCACTACCGGCACATTTACATCGAATACCCAATGCCTGGTTGAAAGTACTCCCAGATCGATTTCGTCAAACAACGACATGGCCTTTTGCTGATCGATTGCTTCCAGTTCATCTTCACCCATGGTAGCGTAAAGTTGGGTAATGGCTTCATCCATAACCTGTTCAACCGAATTTGCCGGTTGTGTTTGTTTTTGCGAACAACCTGTTAACGACAGGACAAATGCACTTACGAGAAGAATCCTAAAAAATCTGATATTCAACATATTCATTTCTGAATGTTTTTCAATTAAAAGAAAGAAGCGCACCGGTTGTTTTTGCAACCGCATGCGCCTTTCCAAGTCAACGAACTAAACTTTATTTAAACAATCTATGGAATTTTTCATCAAAACTTGTAATCTATTCGATAACTTCCAGGTAGCGTCCCAGCCAGTAAGGCAACAACCAAATGTCGCCGGCACTGTACTCAGACCGGCCTTCGCCAGCAGCATCCAGCCCAAAACGGTTGGCATTGTGCCGCCTGACGGGTAGTTCATCGGGGGGCAATACTTCTTTAATGGTTTGCCTGCGGAAATTTTCTGGAATAAGCTGAATGTCTTTCCTGTGGCTGTTTTTTACGGTCCAGTCGATTAAATCCAACGGATATTCCTGCAAATACCAAATGGCTTCATCCAGGTCGAATTCGTGGCTAACCATTGCTGTAAACAAATTCCAAAGACCTTCTTTTTCCGGGCGCTCATGTTCCCAATGGTCGATGATACTTTCCCGAAACTTAGCTTGCAGGGTATCGTTAAACGCATAGCGGTAAAGGTCCCAGTAGCCCAAATAATACATTTCGTCGTCGGAGTGGTTCCACGATTCGGACAACATGGCAGCCCAATCGTCAGCACCTTCGGGCGCTTTGCCAATTTCCTCCATGGGCCGCATAAGGTTTTCGAGGTAACCGTAGTCGTGCATCAGTTCGAAAGCCTTTTCCTTATAAATTTCCTTTTTTGTGAAATGATAAGCTGTTTGCAGCATGGCCACAATGTTGGAGCTGTTCAGTTTGCGGTCGCCCACAGAAGTTGGAAATCCGTTTACATACTCAGGGTTCCATCGCCCCCAAGTGGTCGGTTTTCCGTCGTAATCAATAAGGTAAAGATCGTTGTCCACAATATGCTGCATCAGTTCGTCAAGCAACCTGACAGCCTTGTTTCTAAGCGGTTCCACATCGATGAGTTCGGCAATGGCGCCAAACACAAACACGTGCCCAATAGCTTCATCGCTGCTGGTAGTAGCTTTCCAGTCCCACTCTGGGTCGGAGGAATGTTGCCACCGTTCCGGATCAGACAGAATATCGATGTAACCACTGCGCTCGAACGAACGCGACGGAAATCCCGGCACCGGGTTTATGGTGTAAAGCCGTTCCATGGCATCCAGCGATTCAATGGTATTTTGCAGTGCTTCTTCTGATTGGGTAACCGCATATCGGAATACCTGGCTTCCCAGGTACATGGAAGTCCAGAGTCCATCGTTATCGGAGTCGTCCAGATAACCGGTGGACAAATCTCCGTTTGTCATTCCACTTAGAGATGCATTGAATCCGTTGCGGATATGGCGAAGACGCACCTGCTTCCCGAAGTAATTCGCCTTTTCTGCTAAAGTAATTTCCTTGAAAAAAATCTGTCCCAGGCCTTTGTCAGTTAAAATCAAAACCGAATTATCGGGTCCATCGACAATGTCAATTACCCGGTTTCCGGGCAGCCAGCGCTCTCCATAATAATAGTTGAATTTTCCGTCGTTACGCTGCATAAAAGCACCTTCGGGCGAACCAAACCACACCTTGCCGTTCACCTCTTTTACAACGGTAATTTCCGGCACCGGGAGTTTCGATTTCATTTCACCCATTTGTTTTTGGGAAATATTGTTGACTTCAATATACCCATTGGGTGTGCCTATTAGGGTTTTCGTTCCAAAACCAACCACATCGAATGAAGTGAATCCACTGCCTTCGAAAAATGGTTTTAGCTCTTTACCTTCAGACGAAAATGTAAAAAGTGCCCTTGATGTTAAAATCCAGAACTTTTGGGTTGCCTGATCATATTTCAGGTCAAGAATCTGTTCCGGAGTTCTTCCTTTCCAGAGCTCTTTGGAATCTTTCAGCAATTTTAAATCCCTGCCGCTTGCCAGCAAAAAGGTAAAATCAGCTCCGGCAGCAAACAGTTTTGCACCAGGCATTTCGTGTTTAGAGAAAAGTTCTCCGGCCCATGCGTTGCTCAGAATGGCTTCATCGTCAAGATAAATTAGTTGCTGCTGATACGCTGCCAGCCCGGCAAAATTTTTATCGTTAAACGGGCGGTGTGTGCCATCTTTTTCAAGCGTTCCGGGATACAGAAACGCACCGGCATGAGGATGCAACAGACCGTTGGAAGCCAAAACCTGAATTTTTCCGTTGCGGTCGGCTGCCACCTTTCTAAGGGTTACACCCGGTTGGTTGAAATAGTATTTAATGCTGTAATCCTGAAGGAATGGCGCATCGAAATGAACAGGCTTTCCTTTTGGGGTAGCAGTTTCCGGCATCATCCCTGCCAGAAAAAATGTAAAAACAATAAAGGTGACTAAACTATTTTTATTCATGGTTAATGTATTGATTTTTAATCTTTTATTTTTCATTTCCGAACCCGGAAAATCCTGTGGCCAGTCCAGGTTTGGTTAAACATATCAGTTGTACGCACAGTAACAGTATGTGTTCCGTTTATAAATCCTTCAGGAAGTTTTCCCTGCCACATATGAGTTGAAACACTGGGATAATCCATTTTATATCCGAAAACGTATTCGAGGGTTTGACAATCGATTTCCTTGTCCAGAACCGGACTAAGCCGGTGCATCCGCAAACATTCGGGGTCGATGGTTGCCAACTGCTGCATGGGAATCCATTCCGCTGTTTTTCCTACACGCATTTCCACTTTGGAACGGCTGGAACCGGCAAAAATATTGGCCAGCACATGCGTTGTCTCCATATCGTTTTGTGCCAGTTCATCGGGCAGGTAAATGTTCATCTGGTAATCTGCCGGTCGGCGGGCAGCTTTAAATTGAATGCTGTATTTATTCCCATCAAAAGTAATGATGGAATATCCGTTGGGCGCTCCGTCGTTCATGGTGGCATGCGGAATACCCACTTCATCGTGCAGTCCGCACCACCAGCTTCCGCAAACTGTTGCGTTGATTAAATGGTGATGTGGTTCCAGTCCTTTCCATCCCATTTCCTCATCCACAAAAACATGGATTTGCTCGTGCACATGACCCGAAACGGAAAAAGTATGTTTTCTGTTCTGCAGAATCTGATACAACCTGTCGCGCGTATCGATTCGAACCAGGGGAATGTGCATCATGAGTACCACCAGTTTATCTTCCGGCACAAACAAAAGGTAATTTTCAATAAACGAAAGCTGTTCGTCGGTAAGATGTGCATGGTACTTTCCTTTTTCATTAAAAAAAACATTGTTTAAACCGATAAACGCCACCTGTCCGTATTCAAAAGCAAAGGTGGACGGGCCAAAAAATTTACGAAACGTTTTGTCTTTGTTTGCATTGCGCTTTTCGTCGCGGTCGTGGTCGTGGTTCCCAAAAATGTTGTACCACGGAATGCCAATCTGCCCGATTCCCTGGCTTACCCCGGCAAACAGGTTGGGGTCGTCGGCTACAATATCACCCAGCGAAACGCCAAAAACCGCATCGGTTTCCATACATTCTTCCACCACATCGTGCAAAATAAAATTGACCTCGCGTAAACCACGGGCCTGTGTATCACCAAAAAACAGCACCGAGAATTTATCTTTTTCGTTAACCGGGTAAAGTGGAAAATGAATCTCCTCAGAGGATTTACCCTTTCCCGACAAATAATAATGTTGCGGAATATTGTCCTGATTCACCGGAACAGCATAACCGGCAGGTTTAATAACAAAAACAGAATTTGTGTTTTCGAAAGGCAGTTCCCATTTCCCGGAAGCATCGGTTTGCACCACCGTTTTTCCGTTGGAAACGCATACGCTGGCAATTCCGGATTCAGTATTTTCAAATACTCCATTTTTGTTTTCATCCAGAAATACAGTTCCGCGAATGGTTTTAGCCGCCGAATTCCCTAATCCGGATGTAATAATTCCTGAAAAAACAAAAATGAAAATAAAACGAATCATTTTTTGACTTCTGCTAAAAATGAAAAGAGAAAGAATAGAAAAAAGTAAAAAAAGGGGCAAAGGGAACACCTCTGCACACCTTTTTTTATTCATTAACAATTAATATGGTTTATTGCTACCCTGCAGCAACCAGAATTTAGACCAGGAACTGTCTTTCCCATCAACAGCGGTAAAACTGGTTTCTTCCAAATTCTGAATTGCATTTTGATAATTTGCTGCGTTTCTGGCTTTTTCGGCACTACCGTATTCAAAACGAAGTGGCATGGCATCGCGCAATCCGCGCGGACCAATGGTCAGTTCAGGATAACCTGTTCTTCTCCAGTCGCACCATGATTCATGGGCAACCGTCCAGTTGGCAATCCATTTTTGAACCATTATTTGCTCCAGTGTACCATCGTATGCAACACCTTCTTCTGCCATGTATGCAGAATAATTACTATCAACACCCCAGGTAGCAAAAGAAGCTTCAACACCTTTTTCGTACCATTCCTGCTGTGAGCCCACTGACCAGCCTTTTTGGGCTGCTTCGGCCAGAATAAAACACAATTCAGCATAAGAAATCAGTCGGGCTTTGAGCATATCGCCCGAAGCTTCTTTGTACATGTCGGACAAAGCTGAATTGTGCACATTAGGTCCACCCTGAATAGGCTGTGGATTCAAGTTCCAGGAAGACCCGTCTCCGATTGTTGATGCAATGGGTAAACCAGCATATTCCATAGTGTCGATGAGCTGCTTACCGGCTTCAACATCAGCTACCCAGGTTTCTTTATTATAAACCACCATGTTGTTGGCGGCCATAAAATCTGGATGCAAATATCTAACGCCATTCACAATTTCATCTTCGCCGTATTGATCGGAGACTTTAATGGGAATTACAACCGGGTTGAACCACACACCAATACGAGGGTCATTTAAATCAACCAGCACATCCCTGAAACCGGCACAAAGCTGAATTCTGTCGAAATTACTTTCACTGGCATCGAAAGCAACTGCAGCGGGCCATGAATCTCCGCTGGATGATCCAATAAAGTCCATCGTTGCATCATCTTCAATGGAAGTAAAAATCGGAAAGGTTGAAGAATTGGAAGTAATCTCCTCAATCCCCGCTTTGGCAAAATCGGGCAATTTATCAGAAAGCCGCATATAGTATCTTAGCATTAATGAGTTGGCCATTTTGCGCCATTGAGCTGGACTTCCGCCATAAATTACATCGGCTTCGGGACTAATCCCTTCATATTCTCCGGCTGATTTCGAAAGTAATGTATTTGCAGTTTTCAATTCCTCAATAATTCCTTTATAAATTGATTCCTGCGAATCGAACACAGGAAACAGATCTTCCTGTTCGCCGGCAGGGGCATTCAATGCAGCACTATAAGGAGCATCACCCCAGGTGTCGGCAATAATTCCGAAATTGAATGCACGGATAACTGTGGCAATTCCCATCTGAAATTCCATACCTTCTTCTTCAGCTCTTTCATACAAATGACTGGCATTGCGAAGGTTACTGTACCAGTTGCTCCAATCGCGTTCCTGGTTCCAGTCGAATTTATTTAATTCACTTCCCCAACCGCTTTTTTGCACATATTGCATCACGCCTGCAAAATCACCATTGTAGTTCCTTTCCAAATAGGGTTGTGCAGTTGAAACAATTATGGTTGGTACTATCAGGTTGGGATTTACAATTGCGGGGTCCACTCCGTTTGGATTTATATTCAATTCGGTAAAATGTTCTTCGCATGAAGAAAAAATTATTACCGATAAAATCAAAAATATTCTACTTAATGTTTTCATTTTCTTCTCTATTTAAAAGTTAACGTTTAACTTAATACCAACCGGAATAGTCCAGGGGGCAACGTTGTAACGTTCAATCCCTTGTTTAAACTGTATTCCGCTTCCCTGAACCCCGCCTTCGGCCTGGAATGCTTTTTCCGGATCAATACCGATTCCGGCTTTGGTCCAAAGAATAATATCGCGGCTATACAACGAAAGCGTAGCATCGTTAATTCCAATCGAATTCATGGGTGGTAGCTGATAAGAAAGTGAGATTTCCCTCAGTTTCACAAAATCGGCATCAAAAAGTGCAGTTCTCGAGTAGTTCCATCCGTAGAAATCCTGGAACCGGATTGTTGGTGTACCTTCGGCTCCGAGGTTTTCCCTAACGGCTACAAAATTGCCGTTGTCGTCATAATAGCCTTCAACACCGGGCATAAAAACACCGTCATTTAGTGTTATGCCGTCTTCAGTGTGTGGCAGACCGCCAGTTTCCTGAGTTGGTCCTCCAACAACCACAAAAAATTCACCATCAGGTGATAGATATTTGTCGGCATTGTCTTTCAGGTATTGTGCAATTTGATCGCCAGACATATCATTGATTTTAACTGTGCGGTCAATCCATCGTTGCGTGTGCATATCCGATTCACCGTAGCGATAGGTTTGAGAAATGAAATCTCCGCCGTTCCTCCAGTCTAAACTGGCGCTGAGTGTCCATTTTTTATAGGAAAGCGAAGTTTGCATACCCATCAGGAAATTGGGGTTGAAATTTCCGATAACTGCGGTATTGTCGCCTTTTTCCATGTGGTTTTCCCAGTTATCTGCATCGTCCCAGCCCTCTTCATCAATAATAGGCCAGCCATGGTAAGGTGATGAAGGATCATCAACACGAACAATTACATCATCCACAATCTGGCCAATTTCATCGCCAACACGGGTAACTGCACCACCTTTGGCATCGGTCCATAAAACAATGTAATCAAATCCTTCAGCCAGTTCTTCCACTTTTGTGCGGTTTCGCGAGAAAACAAAATTTACGTCCCAATTCCAGTCTGAATTGGAAATTGGGGTAAAACCAAGGGAGAATTCCATCCCTTTACTCGAAATAAGACCGGCATTGATTTGTTTTCCGGTGTAACCCGATGAAGGAGGAAGACCAATACTCAGAATCTGGTTTTCATTTTCAGCCTGGTAATAGGTTCCGTCCAACCTTAAACGGTTATCGAAAAGGGCCAGATCTGCCCCAATTTCCCATGAAGTTTGAATTTCAGGTTTCAGGTCGGGTAACAACAAAGTTCCTGAAGTAGTTAAACGGGTCTGATTTCCCCAGGCTCCCTGGTTGCCCATTACCGCCATCAGTTTATATGGGTCGGTATCATTACCCACCATAGCCCAGCCACCACGCAGTTTGGCCAGGGAAACATCGTCGCCCATATCGAACATATTGTTCAACAACAAACTTAAAGAAGCCGAGGGATAAAAATAGGAACGGTTTTCAACTGGAAGTGTACTTGACCAGTCGTTACGCGCCGTTAAATCAAGATAAACCGCATCCCTGAATCCAAGCGAAGCCAAAGCATACAAACTGTAAATACCTTTTTGGTTCCAACCTGAATTATAAACCAGGTTGTCGGGGGAAATATTTGTAAGGCTGTAAATTCCAGGAACGATTAACCCTGAACCGTTATTTTTGGTTTGTGCCAGGCTGTTTTCAGCAAACTGGTACATGTAATTTCCACCCACTGAGGCTGACAAACTGAAATCTTCCAAACTTTTATTGTAACCGAGCAAAAAGTCGGCATTCTGTTCTCTCCGGTACAAATTTGACAAACCGTAAACGCCTTTTGCATCACGTGAATAACTGGGTGCTATTTTCACTTCACGCTTTTCATGAAACTGGTCGTGCGTATAGCGCGCCATCAAAGACAATTCAGGAGTAATTTGCCAATCGAGACGTGCATTTCCAAACACCCTGTCGCGCCGAAAACTGTTGTTAACTTCGTGTGCCAAAAAATAAGGGTTGTTTATGAAGTCACCCCTGCCGTAAGTACCATCAGGATTTACTTCAAGATTATACGGTGCACGCTGCATAATTCCTTCCTGCCCGGGTTCCCAGTAATCTTTCAAGTCGTCAATATTGATATGAGAATTCAAATCGAACAACGCCTGCAACGGGTTTGCTCCACGGTTACTGGTTGAAGGCCGGTTGTCGGCACCCGAAGTTGTAAAGTTAATACTTGAACCAAGCGTAAGTTTTTCAACAATTTTTAATGAAGAGCTGAGACTAATGGTATTCTTATTCAAATCGCTGTTGGGAATAATCCCTTTGTGCTGCATATTATTATAAGAAAGCCTGTAGTTCAGCCGCTCTTTTGCATCGGTAATGGCAAAACCATTAGTAGTAGTAATTCCGGTATTAAAAAAATCTTTATAGTTATCCGGATGCGAAACCAGTGGTCGGGCTTCGAGTTCGCCGTTTTCGTTAAAATAAGGCCACTGGTAAGCCATCATACCTTTGTCCAGTTCAGGGCCAACCCAATATGAATCTCCAACCGGAACATCATAATACGGCAAACCGTTATTCGGACGATCATCCTGCGTAAATGGCCGGCGACCATTGGCAAGCAAAGTATGCGTTTCAATGTATTTGTAAGGACTTTCAACTACGGTATTCGATGTAATATTTACACCCAGTCCTTTCGATTTTTTACCTGATTTTGTGGTAATAAGAACTACCCCGTTACCAGCACGCGAACCATACAAAGCGGCGGCGCTTGGTCCTTTCAGTACCGAAATACTTTCAATGTCTTCCGGGTTAATGTCTGAAATTGCGTTCCCAAAGTCAGGCTTGTTTTCACGCCCAATTTCCTGAACGTTATTCAGTGTGTTATTCATCGGAATTCCATCCACAACAAACAGTGGCTGGTTGTCGCTGGTTAGCGATGAAGCACCACGAATGACCATACTTACCGAAGACCCTGGTCCGCCTGTAGAATTTATGGTTACACCTGCCACTTTACCTGAGAGGGCATTCAGCACGTTTTCCTGTGCCACGCGTTGCAGGTTTTCTCCTTCAACCTCAGAAACCGAATAGCCCAGCGACTTCTTTTCACGTGAAATACCCAGTGCGGTTACAACCACTTCATCCATGCCAATAGATGCGGTGTTCATGGTAACATCAATAACCGACCTGCCGTTTACAGCAACTTCCTGCGTTTCCATTCCAACGAATGAAAAAACCAGGACAGACTGGCTTTCAGGAACCCTCAGACTGTATCGGCCATCCATGTCGGTGACCACACCCTGCGTTGTTCCCTTAACCAAAATAGAAACTCCAGGCAACGATTCGCCTGTGTTGTCCTTCACAGTTCCGCTCACCTGCACTTGTGCCTGAGCATAAGCTGAAAAAAGAACAACCATTCCCAGTAAAAGCATTTTGAACAATTTGTTTTCCATAAGGATTAGATATTAAATTAACAACAATTACAATTCATATTTAATTGAACAATACAAATCTCCGAAATGCTAAATCGTTAAACCACTATAATTTTATTCAATTTACATAGAATTTTAACCCTTCAATTTAAATTAATGTTTATGATTATCATAAAATGTTAAAATCTCATTAAATAGAAGTTAAAATTTAATCAATTTAGATCAAAATAAATGAGGTTATATTTTAGTTGAAATTCGGGATTTTATACTTTTATCCAATTATAAAAATATTGAACTTTCCTTTATTGCCAATAAAAAGATGACCATTAGAAATTTAAATTTAAAATTACAAATGTTCATTAACGAATATTGTCAAATTAAGATAAAAAGCTCTTATTGATAGAAATACAAATAATATTCAAGAAAATTAACCCGAAAAGAAGATCAAACTAATCTATCTGATCATTTTTTTCAGCTTAACCATATATATAAAGAAATAGTTATTGCCGAAAGTATCCCCAGGTGAAGCCGCCAGTCAGTTATGCCGGAAAAATGTGCCACTTTCCCTGAAAAATTGAGTGTGGTTTTTTCCAGTTTTTCCGGTGAAGTTTTTTCAGTGAATGCCGAAACAAGGAACAAAATTCCGGTAATCAGAATTTCGGCCCACAACCCGCGGAAACCAAAATTGAGGGTATATTTGTAATGCAGAAACGGGAATATACTTTTGCCGGTTTCAGGTCCCAGAAACTGGTCAATAACAAAAATGGTAGCCATAATAACACCCGCAATTACCGAAACCGTGGCTCCCCTGAGCGTTACTTTTTTACTTACAATTCCAAAAAAAATGGCTGGAAAAACCGGAATAACCAGGTAAGCAGTAATGGTTTGCAGGTATTTATATAATCCTTCTTCATTTTTATAAACCAGCCAGGCGGCACCAATTCCAAACAACACCACAATAAAAATTACAAACCGACCAATCAGCACCTGCCGCTTTTCAGAAGTTTTGGGCCGGAATTCCACCACAAAATCACGCACTACCAGCGTGGAAACTGAATTCAAAACCGCAATGAGTGAAGTAATTAACGCCGCCACCAGCGAAGCCAGCACCAGTCCGCGCACCCCCGATGGCAGTAACTGGTTCAGCAATACAATAAAGGTTTGCTGCGATTCATCGCCCTCCAATCCGGGGAAAAGTGCAAATGCAATTACACCCGGCAGGGCAAAAATGAATACCGGAAACATTTTCAGAAAAACGGCAAACATGGCGCCCCACCGGGCCTGTTGCAGGTTTGGTGCAGCCAGAACGCGCTGCACATTCACCTGGTCGATTCCCCAGTAAAAAATACCGGCATAAAAAGCGGTGGCAATAATTCCCCAAAACGGGTAAACCGGATCTTCAACCGGAGCAGCAATCACCATCGCCTCGGGTACTTTTTCCATTAATCCGGCCCAGCCGCCTACTTTATCGAGACCGATAAAAAGCATTATGGAACATCCCACAATCATAATTACAGTTTGAATGGTGTCGGTGTAAGCCACCGCTGTAAAACCGCCAATGATGGTAAAAACAGCTACAATCATTCCGGTATAAAAAACGGTGGTCATCACGCTCCAGCCCAGCAGACTGTTCATTACCAACGCGCCGGCAAACAGTGTAAAAGCCAGTTTGGTCATGATGCTAATTACCAGCATCAATCCTGAAAAAAACAGCCGTGCATTCCGGTTGTACCTGATTTCAAGAAATTCAGGGATGGTGAAAATTTTATTTTTGATGTAGTAGGGAAATAAAATGGCACAGGCAAACCCAAGCGTAATGGCGGTCGTCAGTTCCACCGAACCTGCTGAAAGCCCGTATCGGTACGAATCGCCCGAAAGTCCCACCAGGTGCTCGGCACCAATGTTGGTTGCAAACAGAGAAGCACCGATTATCGGCCATTTGATTTTTCTTCCACCCAGAAAAAAATTAGAACTGTTTTTCCCGGCACTTCTCCGGTGGGCCATGTACAAACCCACACCCAGGCTGCCCACTAGCACAAAAAGTCCAATCGTCCAGTCCAAAAAGTTTAGTGAGATACTCATGGATTCAGTTTTATTTTATTAGTTTTTCCATTCGCTTAATACTCTGAACCATCGCCCTTACGGTGTGGTAATTGATTTTCCAGGAATGGCCCATGTGGGTCCAGATGGGTTCTCCACGGCGGGTGAGCAATGGATACCATTCGCCAACACCTTTGTTGATAACCTTGTTGAACACAAACCGGTGGACGTTTTTGTAAGCTTCCCAGTACTTTTCGTCGCCCAGTAAAATCAGGGCATCGAGCAAACCAATTAACACCTCGGCCTGTTGCCAGAACTCTTTTTCGCGGTCGTAAACGCCGCCCGAGTGCGGTCCTTCCACAAACACACCGCCAAATTCATAATCAACACCGTTTTCGATGGTGTGGTCGTAAATGGTGCGGAACAAATCCGAAAAGTTTTTTGGCTCTTCTTTCAGAATTTCCAGCGCATGGTTCAGCAGCCAGGCAAATTCGGCGTTATGCCCGTAACAGGTATTATCGGTGGCATTTCCTTTCTGTCCTTCTTCCGAAAACCGATCCCAGCCCCAGATAATGTCAAACTTAATTTGTGGCGCAACCGACCAGTCTTTGTAAAACTGCGGAATACCGGTTTTGTATTGGGGGTGAATGATGCGGTTCAGCAACAAATCAATTACTTCCAGCAGTTTCCGACGATGCACATCCTGGCCCGTATATTCATAAAGTGTTGTGAATGCTTCCATCAGGTGCATGTGCACATCCAGGGTTTTACGGTCTCCCCCCTGACTACCCATTCCGCAAAGTGTCCAGTCGCGGTGAAACATTTCCCAATATCCGCCATACATGGAATCGACACAGTATTTCTGAATCAGGTCGAAAACTTTTTCCGCGTATTCGATACCGCGTTTGTCGCCGGTGGCCAGTGTGTATTCACTCAGCGAATAAATGGCAAAACTGTGTCCGTAAATGATTTTTTGGTCGATTTTCACATTTCCTTTCCTGTCGAGCATCCAGAAAAAACCGCCGTGCTCTTTATCCCACATTTTTTCGAGCAGAAAATCCACGCCATGCCGGGCCATTTCGGCCAGTTTCCCGTTTCCGTAACCCGCCCGGTGAGCCGATGAAAGCGTATAAAGACAACGGGTTTGTGCAATCAGCGATTTTTCGTCTTCACCGGTATCGTTCCCTTTTTCATCGAAATGGGTGAGGTACCCGCCATTTTTTTCATCAATCATCCGCGAAGTCCAGAATGGCAGGAGTTCGTTCACCAGATGATTTTCAGCTTCCTGTTTAAGTTGAATGAGTTCTTGTTTATCCATCGGTTTTATTTGTTTTAAGTTGAAAAAGAATTATCCGGCAAATAAAAAGATTAATGGCTAAAGTCTCTCTACGAAGCGGTTTTCACTATTGCCCCCGGCTTAAGCCGGGGGTTAAATTTGAAGAAAGAAAAACTTGCTTTAGCCGTTAATGATAAATAATTCATTATCAATGAAATATTAAATTTTATTCTTATTTCATTTTGATAAATCTCGGTAAACCAAATCTTTGGCTTCAATCTTCATTCCCGGGTTATGGCCCTGAATGGCAAAATGCCCCGATTTATATTCATCGTCTTCGTAAGTCATTACCCGTTTGTTATTCACCCAAAACTGAATTTTGTTTCCCACCACTTTAATTCGATATGAAAACCATTCGCCATCTTTGGTAAGGAGTTTTGTGGCTTTGCCAGTCGGTGTTCCCGGTTTCCAAAGCCAACCGGTGTGGGCATCCTGATTATGGCAAATCTGGGCTTCGTAACCGCGCGGAAATCCATCGGGATTATCTGCCGGCGGAACAGCCCGGAAATAAAATCCGCTGTTGGTTTTCTCACCGGAAATTCGGAATATGCCTTTAAACTCAAAATCGGTGGCAGTTGCGTCAGTATAAATATGCCCCATTCCATCTTCACCAACCAAAACGCCATCCTGAACGTACCATTTTGCATTTCCCCTTACAAACCAGCCGGTCAGGTTCTTTCCGTTAAAAAGTGAAATCCATTTTGATTTGGCCTGAATTGAATTTACATTGCCCATCAGTAATCCAATCATCAGCAATAAAATTATTCGTTTCATCTCATTAAAATTGTTTGTTTTTAAATGTATTCGATGGAACTCCCATGATTTTAATAGTGCTTGTTTGTGAAGCATTTCTGCATGGTCGTTTCATCTCCTCTGGTTTTAAAATTGAAAATCTTTGAAATCAATCGTTTGGTAAATTTATTCGTTTGCATTTAATTTCTGGTACAGCGCCAGTAAAAAATCGCGGTTATCGGCTGTAAGGTAGTGCATTTCACCGCCCATACGATGAAAGGTTTTGCAGTAACGCAGGTAATACGCGGGGTTGTCCATGGGCGGTTCGCCATCTTTGTCCCAGTCCCAGTCCGATTCGGCCAAATCCACCACCAGAATGTAATGATTGTCGATGTGGCTGCCGTGCTGGATTTCCATGTTTTGCACCATGGAGAGCGACTTCTCAAAAATCATGGGTGACATCACCGCCGAACCCACTGACATGTACACCCCGTCTTCGAGATTGCTCACACTGTTGGCGTAACAGAGAAAATCGTTTTCAGCCGTGCGGCCAACAGATGCACCGTGGTTCATGGGATGTGTGTAAATGATATCGTGTCCGAACATGGGATGGCCGGTAAACGGCACTTTCAACGCATAGGCGTTTCCCTGCACCGAGTAGTTTTTATACGGATGTGGAATTTTCATGAATCCGGACGGCAGATTGAAATGCTTGATTAACCCTGCAAAATCGACAGCAGCAGCTGCTTTTCCGGAATCGGTTTCCATGTTCTTCCGGGCAAAATCATATAAAAATGAAGTTTCCGGAATGTCCAGCCCTTCACGGTGCACCATTTTGCCCACCGATTCGCCGTAACCCAAACCTTCGTATGCACCCACCACCAGCGCCAGATTAATGTAAAAGTCGGTGTCGTCCCAGATGCCAAACTGCCCGAGATTGACGTTTTCGCGCACATCTTCGCTTGATTTTCCCTGGAAGGCAAACTCCCAGTCGTGAATGATTCCGGCGCCGTTGGTTGCCAGGTGGGTTACCCAGCCCTCTTTCATCAGGGCAATGAGTGTTGGCCCCATGCCGTTCTTGATGGTATGCGCACCAAACGCCAGCATCACTGAACGGTTCAGCTCCCGTGCTTTTTTGATGCGGGCAACGGTTTTGTCAATCAATTGAATTCCGGCTTCCGTTAAATCCCTTGGTGGCTGGTTCAACGGAATGTGGTCACGTTCAATGTAAACCTTGTTTTTCCGGTCGGCCAGCCGTTTGATGTCCAGTTTGTTTCGGTCGAATTTTGGATATGGCATTTTTTCAGACAATTAGTAGTGAGTACGAAGTATTGAGTATAAAGTATTAAAAATTATTCATTTACGTTCAACAACTGAAGCAGCTTCGGCAACTGCGAAAAATCGGGAATGATGACATCCGCCCCCGCTTTGATGAGCCGCGAACGTTTGCTTTCGTTCAGGCTGTGGCGTTTCACCTCGTTGCTGGCAATGCCAATGGTTACCCCGCCCCGTTTGCGGGTTTCGCGGATTTCCACCGGACCGTCGCCAAAAGCCGCCAACTGGCCGGTTTTCGATTCGCCAATGGTATTGAGAATCCGGTCGAGCACCATTTTTTTGGCTTCTTTAGTTACATCGCCCACAGCACCGTAAATTCCGCCTTCAAACAGATAATCGTAGCCCAGGATGCGGGCTTCGTTTTTTACGTCTTCCTCGTCGGTGCCGCTGGCGAGATAAAGCGTAACGCCGGCATTGTGCAGCTTTTCCAACAGCGAAACCGCATTTTTCAGTGTAAAATCTTCCACAGCCAGTTCACCACGCAACAGTTTGGCTTCACGTTCTTTCACCATGGCCAGCAACTCCTTGTTATAAATTTCCTTGTAACCAAATTCATCCAGTATCTGGTTTTCGGGAACCAGGGCGAACTCTTTCACCAGTTCAACCAATCCTTTCATTTGCACCAGGGTTTGAATGCCGGTGGTTTTGTCAACAAAATCGATAACACGGGTGTGCACTTTGTGGTACAACGCTTCGTCGGCATCGTGAAAATGTTCGCCCAGAATGGCTTTCATCATCATGGGAACCATTATCTGCTCCCAGCCTTCGCGCAGCGTTGAAATGGTGCCGTCGTGGTCGAAAATGGCATGACTGATTTGCAGCTTTTGCGGCCACTCGTTAACGATTTCAATTTCGGAATCGTTCCAGTAACAGGCGTGGCGGATGTCTTCGGCCAACTCCGGACTGTACACAAAATCGGGGTCGGAGCCCATTTGCAGGATTTCTGCGGGAGAAGCTGTTCCGGTCTGAAACAGTTTCTGCACCGTAACTCCGGCCACATAGGAACCGATTTCTGCTGCGGTTTGCATTTTGTATCCGGCAGCCAGTGTTGCTGCTGCACCTGCCAGGTAACTGTCTCCGGCGCCCACAGGATCTACTTTCGAGATAATCATTAACCCGTAAATATCAGTTACGCCTGTTTCGTCAACAATTACTGAACCCCGCTCACCACGTGTGATAAACACCGGTTTGCCAAATTTTTTGTACAACCGGGCTGCTGCTTCTTTCACTTCGGAATAAAGCACTACATCGCCGGCATCTTTTTTCAGTCCGATTAAATTGGCAGCTTCGCGGTCGTTCATTTTCCGGAAAGCGCCATCGTAAACCTCACTGTAGTTGCGGCTGTCGGCAATAAATATTTTGTCCGGGAACTGAAAGATCACCTTAACCAGTTGTTGCCTGAAATATTCGGTATGAATGCCTGACAAAACCTGCTGATTGACAATCACAACATCCACCTGCGGAATTTCGTTTATCAGCAACCCGATGAGCCGGTCGGCGGTGGAATGTGATAGTTCGTTGAAGTTCCCAAAGTCGATGCGGTTTTGCTCCACATCCGCAATGTAAGGTTTGGTATAAACGTGTGTTGACCAGTTTCCTTCTTGGATAATCAGGTTTTGCGGGTTAATGCCATTTTCCTGCATCACCTTCACCATTTCGGTTCCAAACGGGTCGGGGCCAATCACGCCAAATGCCCTGACGTCTTTTACACCCATTGCTGTAAGGTTATTGGTCACGTTGCCGGCGCCACCCAGCGAATAGCGCTGCTGTTTCACCGGCCGGGTAAGCTGTCCGGTTTCGATGGAGATTTCGCTTTTCGATTCATCGATAAACCAGTAGGCATCCAGGCAGAAATCGCCCACCACCGCAATTCTGACCGATTGGATGTCGCTGATGATTTTTTGCAGAAGTTCTTTTTTCATGGTTATATTATTTTAACTTTTTTCAGAATTAACGCTGAAAATTCCGGCTACTTCCGATCGTTTCCTGATGGAATTTGTTAGCCAAAAATTTCCTTTTCAACCATCATACAAAGCGCATGGTAAACGGGTAAATGCAACTCCTGCACATAGGCTATTCTTGTTGCCGGAACATTTATCAGCACATCACACAAATCCTTCATTTTGCCGCCGGTTTCGCCGGTCAGTCCAATGGTTTTCAGTCCTTTTGCCCTGGCAACCATCAGAGCGTCCATCACGTTTTGCGCATTTCCTGAGGTACTCAGCGCCAGCAACACATCTTCGGCATTTCCGTAGCCTGCCACCTGCTGTGCAAAAATGAAATCGCCACTTATATCGTTGGAAATGGCTGTAATCAGCGAGGTGTGCTCCGAAAGCGAAATGGCCGGCAATCCCTGCTGAAGTTTTTCTGACAGAAAACTGCCACGCTCGCCAAATTGCGATTTCAGTTTTTGCTGAACTTCGGTTTGCAGCGGACGTTTCACCTCAAAACTTTTCATCAGCTCACCCACAATATGGCCTGCATCGGCACTGCTTCCGCCATTGCCGCAGACCAGAACTTTTCCGCCATATTGGTAAGATTCTATCAATATCTCCGCAGCTTTCCTGATGGGTTCTTTCAGATGTCCGAGATTCTCGTGCCGTGCAACCAACTGATTCAGTATATTTTCCATGTCTTGCTTCTAAAATTCTTCTTCATAAAGTGCCACACACAAAGCGGCATAATCGCCGATGGATTCCCCCAGTTCAGCCGGTTTAATCCGGCAAACTTCCAGCGCAGAAGGTATCGCCTCCTCTTTCAAAATACGTTCAATATGCGGCTTGAACAATGCTTCATTGCGGGCATAAATGCTCCCAATAACGATACATTCGGGATTCAGCACATCGATTAAAACCGCCAGACCACGCCCCAGATATTCTCCGGAAGTCTTGATAATTTCAGCAGCAACCAGATCGCCGTCATGTGCAGCCAGTGCCACATCTTTGGCTGTTAAAGAGCCGGCGTTTTCTATATTGGGGCAAAAAGCCACCGGTTCGCCGTTTTTCAGTTTCTCAGAAACCACTTTTTCGGCCAGTTGGGCAATGCCGCCGCCGCTGCAAAAACCTTCGAAGGAACCTGGTTTCCCAAATCCCACCGGGCCCGTTTCGGCCAGCCGGATGTGGCCAACCTCGCCACCCAAATCGTTGGTTCCGGCATACAATTGGCCGTTCAGAATAAGACCGGCGCCCATGCCGGTTCCAAAAGTGAGGAAAACCATATTGCGGGTTCCTTTTCCGGCGCCCATCAGCCATTCGGCAAGCGCACAGGCGTTGGCATCGTTCTGAATGGCTGCAGGAACTTCATATTTTTTACTGAATATTTCAACAATGGGTACGTTATCCCAACCGGGCAAATTGGGCGGCGAATAAATCATACCTTTTCGTGAATCGAGCGGACCACCGCAACTGATGCCAATTCGTTTCAAATTTTCTTTGGGAAATTCAACAAAAAGATTTTCAATATGCGTAAAAAATTCCTCCAGAATTTCGGCATAACCTCGTTCGCCGGTGCGTGTTTCAAACTGAATTTTACGGTGAATCTTAAAATCACCTGCGCCAACAACAACCGCACATTTGGTTCCGCCAATGTCAATTCCCAGATAATATTCCTTTTTGTTGTCTTTCATTTTTCAGTTTGTCATTCCTGTTAAATCGTTTTAGCAATTTATGAAAAAAATATGCGCACGCTTGATTTTCTGATTCTTAATTCTGCATTAAGCACAATTTTCTCTGTTTCTTTTTTTCTTCCTTTACTATTCAACCAATCCATTAAAAGCTTTACCGACTGGCTTCCGATTTCTTTTAACGGCTGCGCTACTGCAGTTACTGGTGGATTGCTAATGCGAAAGGCATCGGGGTCGTCGAAACTCACCACAGCCATATCATCCGGTATGTTCAAACCCAGTGAATGAATGCTTTCCAAGCCCATTATGCCCACTTTACTTGTCGTAAAAAATATGGCATCCGCTTTTATTTCGTCGGAGAATGCAAGTTGTTTTATAGCTGCTTCAAAATCGTCTTTCTCGTGTGAAAACGGCATAATTTTTATGAGTCGTTCGTCCGGATTCTGCTGTGCATCCTGTAAAGCCTTTTTATAACCCTCTAACCGCTGACGCATGTTATTAAGTGTATTGTTTACCGTAATACACGCAATGTTCTGATATCCCTGATCAATTAAATGTTTGGTGGCATCGTAAGCTGCCTGAAAATTGTCGATAACAATAGCATTAGATTCTATTTCAGGGAAATAGCGGTCGATGAGTACATAGGGTAATTTGCTTTTTTCCAGCTTTTTTATTTGTTGTTCGCTACCGGCCGGAGGCGAAATAATCAGCCCGTCCACCTGTCCCTGCTGTAGCATTTCCAGTTGCAGCCTGAAATTTTCGGCATTTTCGTCTGAACTGCAAAACATCACCCGGTAGCCGTGTTTTGAAGCTTCTTTTTCGATCTCGCGGCCCAATTTGCCAAAAAACGGGTTGGCAATGTCGGCAATAATCAGTCCGATAGTATTTGTTTTTCCTGTACGCAATCCTTTGGCAATCTGGTTGGGCTGGTAATTCAACTCTTTGGCCACAGCAATAACCTTTTTACACACTTCCTCGCTTATGCGATGTTTCCTCCCTTTTCCGTTGAGAACCAGGGAAACCAGCGTTTTTGAAACACCCAGCCGCACTGCAATATCATTTAACGAGGTCTTTTTCATCTCCTTCAATTTGTTGGCTTTCAAACAAAAATAAATATTTCGCAGCTACATAAATGCAAAAAATCTATTGTTTTAAAACTTGTACGTTTCTCAAAATACAAAAATCTCCCGGTTTTTGAAGATAATTGTTCAAATGAACGACAGAATTATGAGAATTGCTTCTGGTTTGTTGGTTAATTTTTATGCAATTTTGACTTTACATCCGTTTTATAAATGCTTCTTCACATAAAAGGAAACCCAAAGCACATACAGCATGCAAACGCCAATGACAAACATGCTGGCAAAGGGAGAAACCACGGTACTTACCAACCCAACCACCGGAGGAATTACTGCTCCCCCGGAAATGGCCATTATCAGCAAGCCGGAAATTTCATTGGCCCGGCCGGGCATTTTTTCCAGCGAAAGGGAGAAAATAACCGGGAACATATTACCAGCTCCCAGCCCGGTGATAAAAATGAAAACAAGGGCAACAAAATAAACAGGTGAGAGCAGCACTCCGCCAACTCCCACCAGTGCCACTAAAGCTGTAAGCATAAGGAATGGACGCGGTTTTATCCAGTTCAGCAGAATAGCCCCGCCCAGACGGGCAATAGTTTCACCGGCAAAAAAAACACTGATTCCGATGGCTGCTTTTTCAAGCGTCAGTCCGAACTTTGCCATGAGAATATTGGCAATGTTGGTGTTGATGGCTACTTCGGCGCCCACAATCATAAAAATGGAGAGCGCCATAAACAGCACAAAACGGTTTTTCAGCAACCCAAAACACGAACTGAACGTAGCCGGTTTTCGTTCAGGTTTCGACTCTGCAATGGGAGTAAAACCCAGCCAGATAGCCGCCAGTACAGAAGTAATTCCGTAAACGGCAAAAACCAGTTTCCAGTCGCCGAACCGAACGGCCAGGAAGGTGGCAAACAGCGGTCCGGCAAAGGAAATCATTGCTTTGATAAACTGGCCGGCGCTCAAAAAACTAGGGAGTTTATCCCCCGGTGAAACATCCTGCAACAGGGGATTGGTGGAAACCTGAATGAGTGTGTTTCCAATGCCGAGCAACAGAAACGAGGCGAACATCATTCCGAAAGAATAATGCAAAAACGGAAGTCCCAAACCAATGGCCTGAATCACCATCCCGGTATTGAGCATGTTCCGTTTTCCTACTTTATCCTGAAGTACCCCAGCCGGAACCGACAACACAAAAAACCAGACCAAAACCATCATGGGCAAAAACTGGGCGGCAAAATTGGTAAGCTCAAAATCCTGTTTGATGTAACCGGTTGCCACGCCAATAATATCCACAAATCCCATTACCACAAAGGAGAGTAGAACGGGAAATAACCTGCTCCAATTGACTTTCTGCGCTGTCATTGTCTATTTGATATTATTTGTTCAAAATAAATTCATCGAAAAGTTCTCCGCTGGCAGTATAAGACTGGTAACTCAATTCATTCCCGTCGATGGAAATTAACTGGTACAGTTGCTTGTCGGCGCCGGAATGTTCCATCCAGTCTTTGTCGCCAGCCTCGTACATTTTGGGACCGCTCACCGAAACCACATACATTACTTTGTGACCGGCTTGCGGATTGTCGGAAACCCGGCCCCGCCCGTAGGAATGATCGTGCCCCGAGAGTACCAAATCCACTTTGTATTTTTCCAGAATGGGTTGAAAATGTTTACGCAGGTGTTTGTTGTCGCGGTTTTCTTTGGGCGAATAAAAAGGCAAATGCGTGGTAACAATCACCCACTTTTTGGTGTTGGCCTGCAATACCGAATCGAGCCAGACTTTTTGCGCCTGCATCGGGTAACCGTTTTCATTTTCCAACTCCGAATCAACAGCAGAGTCGATGGAAATAATTCTGAGATTTTTGTAATCGATAACAAAACAGGTACCTTCCAATCCTTTGGGACCGTTTGTTGGTTGGGTGAATTGCGCATTCCAGTGCGGGTCGAGCATCAAATCGTTGTAATCGTGGTTTCCTGGTGTCATCACCTGCGGAACCATACCGTAAATAAATGAGCCGGCATGAAACCACTCGTGCCATTCCACATCGCGGCCGGCACGGTTGATCAAATCGCCGCAGTATAGCATAAATCCACAATCGGGGGCGTGCCGGTATGCTGAGCGGATTACCCGCGACCACTGCGATTTCAAATCGTTTTGCGGATCGCCGAAATAAATGAAGGAAAACTTATCGTTTTCGACTGACGGAGTTTGGTATTCGAACCACTCGCTCCAAAAATCGCTGGCGCCAACGCGGTAAATGTACTTTTTGCCTGGAATCAAATCTGTAAATATGAAGGAATGCTGATTAGCATCAATCACAGGTTCGTCGCCGTATTCGTATTTTATAGTGGTTGTTTTGGCTTTGAACGTTTTTGAATCTTCCTTTTTTAAGGGTCCTTCTGCAGCCGGCTGCAATTCACAAAAACCTTCGGAAACAGAAACATCGGTTCGCCAGGTGATGGCCACCGAAGTGGCAGGGTTCTCGGTTAGGTTTAAAACAACCCGGTCAGGAATTGGCGAAGGCGCATTGATTTGAGCAAACAATAAATTTGCACATAAAAACAAAAATGCGGTGAAAAACAGAATTTGAAAACGTTTCATTCCGGTAATAATTTTTGATGTTTTTTCGTGTTGAAAATAATCCACGAAACTACAATTGCATTAACAATAAAAAAGATATCTACAAAAAACCGGTTGCAAACAATCTGGCAAATACTCATCCCACTCACCGACAAACTTCCGGAAAGGAAAAACAGCCTGAGCAACGAAATTCCGATGCACGACCAAATGAGAAGCAAAAACAGGTTTATTGCACTGTTTTCACGACGGTTGTAATAAAAGGTTAAAAGTGAAACTATAGCAGTCATTAAAAACACCCATAAAAAGTGCATAGTGAATGGCGCCCAGGGATTCAAATCCGGATACAAATCGCGGATTAAATCGATGGCTGCATGGCAAAAAGTAAGGGTGATTCCGATTTGCCAGGCCATTTTGGGAAACCGCATAATAACCAATACAAAAACAAATCCGTAAAACCCATAATTTACTAAAACACGGGCCACGCCACGCACCATGGAAAGCGCAAAACCATCATTCACACTTTCGGCATAAACAAAAGATTCCAGTAAGTTGGGCCACAACCAATATGTAAACACTGCAACAGCAAATAAAATTCCCAATTCACCCGAAATTGATGAAAAACCAATTTCAGAAGTTTTTTCAGGTTGGTTTATGTTTTGAATTTCTTTCCTGCTTTTCCAGGCAGCCAGTCCCAGTGAAGCGCCCAGCAGCAGACCAAAAGTAAATTCCATGGCTTTCCACCAGTTCCCAAAAAGAACATCGGGCAGGTGGCTTCCCAAAACCATCCAGAACCCGCCAAGGCCGAATCCCAGTCCACCACCAACCATCCCGTAAAGGGCAAACCGGCGA
The DNA here is from genome assembly GCF_041687215.1 of Mariniphaga sp. Lineage (NCBI taxonomy): Bacteria > Pseudomonadati > Bacteroidota > Bacteroidia > Marinilabiliales > Prolixibacteraceae > Mariniphaga > Mariniphaga sp. The sequence goes on along the minus strand of NZ_JAWLCI010000014.1, from coordinate 27,521 downwards.
ACCATTTTATAATCGGCAGATGCAATTTTAACCCGAAGAAAAACCAGCAAAGCCAGCGCCCCAAACAACAGTGCAGCCCACGATTCGGCACGCGGATTAGCCGGATCGGAAAAATAGAGCAACATGGGTTCGTTAACCAGCTTGAATCCAAGGAAAAATCCGGTCAACATCAGCAAAAGCGCGTAAATGATGATTTTTTTAGGAATCCGGTGGAACAAAAATCCCAGGGAAAAAACGGTGCCTCCCAGCAATCCCCAAACCGCTCCTTTTAATGTGGTTCCGGCAGTTCCCCACCAAACCGTGTCAGGATTTCGTAAAAATCCCAGCGTTTGTCCGTAGGTCATTTCTCCACCCAAACCAATTCCGAAAACCCCGAAAACAACTACAATTGAAGTTACACTTGCAGGGAGTTTTAACAGCAGTGAAATACTTAGCGCCACCATAGCACCGGGAATCATTGCACCAAAAGGGCCGCCGCCGATATGGCCGCGCAGCCCCCAGCCCAGCATCATAGCCAATGCAGGAAGAGCAACAAACATGCCTTGAGAAAAGGTACTGTGTTTTATCAATTTATTCATTTTTTCGGTTCTTGTGAAAAGTAATAAAAATGTCCGTCCTCAGCTCCCAATAACAATTCAGGCAATTTGCCTTTTCCCCAATTCACAATGGTTGGAGAAGTGGTGTGCCCCGCAATTTTTTGCTCAGACAAGGTACCCGCATGCCTGAAATACACCTTTCCGTTTTCTGTTTTTACATTTTCGAAAAGCGATGCATTTACGCTGTTTAGAATCAAATCATAATCACCGTCGCCGTCCCAGTCAGCAACGCACAATTTGCGGCGTCCGCTACCGCCTGCTTCGCGGTTGTTCAGTTTCAGCAACCCGGGCGTTTCGTCCACCACATTGTTTTTGCTGTCGAACACCGAACCATTTACCCCGTAAAAAATACGTTTACCCGGCTTCAATTTTCTGACACCGTTTTCAAGGTACCGTTCGTAAAAACTTAGGTAGCCTTCGGTATCGAGCATGATTAAATCAGTCAGGTTGTCCTTGTTCCAGTCGATGGCAAAAGGTGTGGTTCGCCATTGCGTCACTAGTTGTTTTTTTTCAGGATTCCACCAGTTCCAGGCAGGTTTTGGCGGATTTCCCTCGAATTCGGCCTCAATTGTCCGGGCTTTTTCCAGTTTTGGCTTAGCTGGAGTTCCCACATTTTTGTACCAAATTATTTTTCCAAAAATAGAATTGGCAATGATGTCGTTTAATCCGTCGCCGTCCCAGTCGGCAACTGACAATGTGGTGTACCCCCATTTTCGTTCAGCCGGTCCCTGAATAGAACCATTTACACCTGCCATAATCCGAATGGTTTCACCGCCGGCTTTCAGGTAAACCGGTTTGTTCCAGCTGGGAGGATTTCCGCCATCCAAATTTTCTATAAATGCAATGTAACCTGCTGAATTGCCGGTTATCAGGTCTAGATCACCGTCGTTGTCCCAGTCAACAGCAAACGGAGTGGCCAGCGCTCCAAACTTTAACAAATCAGCCTCTTGCTGAAAATAAACAGGCGATTTGAACACCGGCATCCGGTTTTTCACCTTGCCCGTGTTTTCAATAAAAGCAACTCTGCCGTCTTCATCGCCCACTATCAAATCAACATCGCCGTCGCCATCCCAGTCAACCGCTGTGGGCACAATCATCTGAAGATTCATTTTAATGATTCCCGTTTCATTCTCCAGAAACCTTCCTTCGGCATAAACTGGTTCACTGCGGGAACCTACATTTTCAAACCAGGTAAGCCGGTCTAAAAATTCGCCGCAAATAATATCCAAATCGCCATCGCTGTCAAAATCCATGAAGTTGGGCGAAGGGGCACCATACACGTCGATGGGTTTGTCGCCGGCCTGAATTTTTCCGCGGTTCGTATATTCGCCATCAACATTTTCAATAAAAAAAACATGACCATGCAGCGGGCCGTTGGTCCAGTTTCCCTTTTCGTCAAACGCATTGTCCCAGCCGTAATCGCCCCAGTCACTGATGCCGGCAATCAAATCCTGATCGCCGTCGCCATCGTAATCCACATATTTCCACTGGCTGAAACGTATCTTTTTGAATTCACTTTCAATCTCTTGTATGGAAAATAATTCAACCGGCTGACTGAATCCATTCTCCCTGAAATTTTGATATTCAATTCCGCGTCCCAGTACCCTCGGTTCTTCGTTTACATAAACAACCTGAAGGTTTTTGTCGCCTCTTTCAATTTTTTGGGGCGGAGCAAAAACAGGCATTTGCACATCTTTTCCCGAAGTGTTTTCAAAAAACCAGGTTCCGTTGAACGGCGTGTCAGGGCATGAAACGACCAAATCCATGTCGCCATCGTTGTCATAATCCATGGGCAGCGGCCAGGCCCACAATCCCACGCCCAAATCCACTACCAATCCTGGGTTGTTGTATTTCAGCCTTTTGAAAAGAAGGCCTGTTTCTTCCTTTTCCGGGGAAAACTGTCCCACGCAAATTAACACTGATACCAAAAACGGGATAATTGAAAAGACCTTTTTCATTTTTTTCATTTTTATGAGCTGGTTCCTGCTTAAACAAAAAAACAGGATCATACCTTAAAAAACTTCTGTTTTTTTATTCAATGCAAATGGAATATTGACCTTCTGCTTGTTTTTGCCGTTCTGTTTTTATCTTTGAGGTTAATATTCTTAAAGTTCAAACCAGATAATTGATAAAAAGATGAAACAGTTGAAGCCTTTTTTCCTGTTTATGCTGATGCTGGCAACGTTTTCTTCAGCACAGACGCAAAACCCCGTTGACTATGTGAATCCGTTTTTGGGCACCGATTTTTTCGGGCATACTTTTCCGGGCGCTTCCCTGCCTTTTGCCATGGTTCATGTGAGTCCCGATACCGGCACCGAAGGCTGGACCCACTGCGCTGGATACATCTGGCAGGCCGGTTCCATCATGGGTTTTAGTCATACCCACTGGAGCGGCGTGGGCATGGTCGATGGCGGCGACATTCTGCTTATGCCGGTGGTTGGCAACAAAATGCAGCTTACTCCGGGAACCGACGAAAACCCGGATGACGGTTACCGCTCGCGCTTCAGCCATTCGCGCGAATCGGCCTCGCCTGGTTACTATTCGGTTTTTCTGGAAGATTACAGCATTGAAGCCGAGCTAACCACTACGCCGCGTGTGGCTTTTCACCGTTATACTTTTCCCGAAGCAGATAATTCAAAAATTATTGTGGATTTGGGTCATCAAATCGGACAAAAAGATGAAAACGATTGGGCTGAAATACGAATAATCAACGACCGGCAGATTGAAGGCGAAAAAGTGGATGGCCCGGGCAAAATATATTTTGTGGCTGAATTCAGCAAACCTTTTCTTTACTACGGAACCTTTGATGCTGAATATGCCACGCCCGAATCGGGAGCAGCGGTTTTTGCCTATAAAAATGCCGAACGGGGGAAAAGCATCGGGGCGTTTGTTACCTATAATACTTCTGAAAATGAACAGGTTTTGGTGAAGGTGGCCATTTCTTATACCAGCATTGAAGGTGCACGGAAAAACATGGAAGCGGAACTGCCCCACTGGGATTTTGAACGGGTGAAAAACGATGCCCACAATACCTGGGAAAACGAGTTGGCGTGCCTTCAGATTGAAGGTGCTACCGATGCCCAAAAGGAAATTTTTTACACCTCGGTTTACCGTTCATTGCTGGCGCAGTACATTTCGCAGGATGTGGACGGGAAATATTTTGGCGCCGACGGGAAAATTCACATAGCCAAAGACTACAACTTTTACGGTTCCTTTTCGTGCTGGGATACTTACCGCTCCCAACACCCGCTGCTGACGCTTATTGCACCCGAACATGTGAACGACTTTATCAAATCTATTGTGGACAAAACCAAACAGTACGGCTGGCTTCCGGGGCAGCATTTTCAGAATGTTTTTGGCGAAGGTATGGTGGGCGACCACCTGGTTCCGGTGGTGGTGGATGCTTACCGAAAAGGATTCCGCGACTATGATGTGGATTTTATTTACAACGCCATGCGCACCAAAGCACTTGAATTCCCCAAACCACCGGTTTCAGTGGATGCCGCGCGTTCAGGATTAAAATACACCAACGAACTGGGATACATTCCGGCTGACCGGATAACCGAATCGGTTCCGAAAACCATGGAATTTTCTTACGATGACTGGTGCATTGCCCAAATGGCCAAAGAGTTGGGTAAAGAATCGGATTACAACCTGCTGATGCAGCGCTCGGAAAACTATAAAAATGTGTGGGATAAGGAAACAAAATTTATGCGCCCCAAAATGGCCGATGGCTCGTGGCTTGAACCGCTGAACGGACGGGAACAGGAGATTGTGAAAGAGGACGACCATTCGTATTACAAATATTTCGACCCGCTGCTGGTGGGCCGCCGCCCCAACCGCCACTACACCGAATCCAACGCCTGGCAGTATGTGTGGTCGGTGCAGCATGATGTGCCCGAATTAATTGATTTATTTGAAGGCACGAAAAATTTCACCAAAAAGCTGGACACCTTTTTTGAAATGAGTCCGCTGATTTCACCACCCAAATATGTGGGCGTGGTGGGCACTATCGGGCAGTATGTGCACGGAAACCAGCCGTCGCACCATGTGGCTTACCTGTACAATTTTGCCGATCAGCCGTGGAAAACGCAATTTCGGGTCAGGCAAGTTTTGGAACAGTTTTACCGGCCCGGACCGGGCGGACTTTGCGGCAACGAGGATATGGGATCGCTTTCGTCGTGGTACGTGCTAAGCGCCATGGGTATTTATCCGGTTACGCCCGGAAACCCGGTGTACATAATTGGCAGTCCCCTGTTTGAAAAACTGACGTTGCAAACAGAGAAAAACAAAACATTTACGGTAATTGCACGGAACAACTCTTCTGAAAACGGTTACATTCAGAAGGCCAGTTTTAACGGACAACCATTTGACCGGACCTGGATTTCGCATGAGGAAATTGTGGACGGAGGCGTACTGGAATTTGAAATGGGATCGGAACCCAACAAAAAATGGGGAACGGGGAAGCAGGCGTTGCCATAAAACAGAAATGGCTTCAGCTACATTTTTTATGCGGCTGAAGCCTTTTTTGAATTTACCTGATAATCCAAAGGCAATTTATATCATTCCTAATTCTCCAAAACCTTTCTAATTTTCCTGTCGTTCATTTTTCCGGAATAGACCAGGAGTGAATATTTTAATACCAGCGGCACCGACGTTAACACCGGCACGGTTCCGTTTCCGGGGAATGCGGCATTTTGCATGCTGTTTTTTGCCCTTAAAATCCAGGGTTGCGGGAAGCCCGGATTAGACGGATTGTCTAAAATCACGATGCCTGCATTTTTGCCACTTTTTCCTATACTCCCGGAAATATTGATGTAACCGGGCGACTCCACTGCAGTATTTTCAGGTTTTACTTTTCCGTTTGGCCCGAAAAAGGTAAAATCATCGGGTAAAACCATACGTACCGAAAAACCGCTGTACCCCTTTTCGTCTTCCGAACCGCCAATGGAGAGGCCATCTTCCAGCGCCTGCAGGCTGATTTCAAAATCAATCCGGCGGTAATTCCCGGTTTCGGGATGAATGGTTATGTTGGTACTTTCCTCCAGGTAGGGCACTTTTTTGCCGTTTTTCTTCCACTGGTCCGAAAGCCAGTTCACTTTGGTTTTCAGTAGCGCCGAACCGTCTTTCTGGGCCCAAAACTCAATGTCGGTCACCTTCTGATTGAAATCTTTAATTTCCCAGGGATCGCCAATTCGTTTGCCGTCGATCCACACCTGGTGCCATGCCCAGAAAATGCCGCGGTGGTGCAGGTGGTCTATGGGGAAATCCTCGGTTAAAACTTCGCCGTCAACTCCCCACAATGGATGGATGTAGTTGCAGCGTTCGTATTCGCCTTCGTAATTTTTAGGGTCAGCCTGGTAAAAAAGCACCTTCTCCCCATTTTCGAGGAAAAGCAGTCCGCCTTCTTCTTTTTGCATGGTAACCTGGGCGTTCAGACTCCACGAAATAAGCAAAGTAAAAAATACAGATAGCGCGATTCGTTTCATTGATTATTGGTTTTTCGGCATTCTACTTCAGCAACTGCTCCACCAGCCAGTTGTCTTTTTGTTCCCGTTGTTCGGGGAAAGTCCAGTGCTGGGTTTCCTGGAAGATGTGCAACTCTTTTGGCGCCTGAACCACGTTGTAAGCCGCGTGCATCGAGGTAGGCGGACACACATTGTCGTTGTAGCCCCAACTGTACCAGCCCGGCACTTTTACAAAACGGGCAAAATTCACCACATCGTAATATTTCGAGGTTTCCACTTTTTCGGGTTTGTTGGTGAACCCGTCGCGGAACATGTGCGGCCAGCCGCCTGCCCTGTTATGCAAATAGCCGGTTAAATCGGAAAGGGCCGGATAAAAAGCTGCCAGATAGTCGATGCGATCGTCAAGTCCGGCAGTGATAATGGAGAGCGCCCCGCCCTGGCTCCCGCCGGTAACGGCAATGTCTTCGCCGTTAAAACAATCGAGCCCTTCAATAAAATCGACAGCCCGTACACAGCCCAGGTAAACGCGTTTGAAGTAGTAGTTGTCTTTGTCGTCTAAGTTGGCCCGCCAATAACCATCCAGCGCACCGCCGCCCAAATCAGTATAAACGCTGGGATCGAGGTTCACCGGGATGCCGTGAATGCCTATCTGGAATGTGATGATTCCCTTTTCTGCATTTCCCACATCGCCGGAATAGGGTCTGATACCGGCGCCCGGAACATGCAAAATGGCCGGGTATTTTCCTTCGGCTTTGGGTTTGCTTAATATTCCGTAAATTTTCCCTTTGATGTTGTCGAGGCGCACATGGTAAACATCCACCTTGTCGGAGCAGCGTTCGGGCATCAGCGTCAGCACCGATTTTACCGGCACTTTGGCCAGTTCGGCTTTGGCTTCTTTCCAGAACAGCTCAAAATCAGGCGGCAATGTGGTGGTGGGCTCAATTTCGTTGGGCGAAAAACCGGCCGTGGCATACGACGAGTATGTTTTGCCATCCACCTCCACCGAAGCGTGGCACCGCAAAAAACCGGCCTCGCTGAACCGTTTGGCTTTTACCGAAACCACACCTTTTTTGAGTGTAAGTGTGCCTTCTTCCCAGTCGTCCATTTTTTCGGGGTTGATGCGGTAATTCACTTCGAAGCCGTCGAGCGGCACATTGTTTTGCAACACGGTAATCTGAAATTCGGCGCGGTCGCCTTTTTCGTAGGTCCAGTCGGCCCTGTCGGGTGTGACGATTACCTGAACCAGTTGCCGGGCAGGCTGTCCGGCAGTTTGAAGAAAAATTCCCGCAGCAAGCAGGAGCATGAAAGTAAATCTGAGTCTCATCTGTTTTATTTTTAGTTTATTATTGCTCATTAAATCCGGTTATAAGTTAGCACGGATTTCAAATCCGCGCCAGCTTTTGATGCCGGAATATTGAATCCCGAAATTAAAAATTTAAATGGAATTGAAAGGCCAACAGAATAAAAAGGGTTCTTTTTGGCACGGAGCGCCAGCGGGGGAACCGCTGTTGCTTACCGCTCCAATTCCCGCTCTGAAATATGTACTTTGTAATAGCGCTGTAGTTTAATCTTTGTTTAGATATATCGTTTAAATTTAGTTAATTGTCAATCCTAATTTTTTTCCCAATCCCTCTTCAAAAATTTTAAACAACGTGGAAATCTGAATATCTATTTTTCCATTTTCCAGTCGGGAGATATAACTTTTTTTAGTTCCTGTTTTTTTTGCAAGGTCATCTTGGGTGAGATGAGCTTTTTTTCTTTCTTCTTTTATCATTTCTCCAACAATAAATGCTTTGGCTTTTACCTCAAATTTATCACGTTTTTCTGTACCCGGTTTTCCGTATTTGATGTCCAGTAATTCATCAAAATTTGTTGCATCTTTTATTGTTTTCATTTTCTGTCTCCTTTTTTATTCTTATTTCATAAAGTCCATCCGTATTTTCAATATGCTGCAAAAATTTCTGAGGAATTAAATCCACTGTTTTTACCACTTTAAACACATATTCAATTTTTTCCTGAACCGATGAATCCAGCGAAATATAGAAGTCAATAAAATAGTTTTTATAAAATTTTATTTCCCGGGTTATTTTGCAAAGTTAACAAGTTTGTAAACAACCTGGCATGTGAATTCAAAATATTATCGAGGATTTTTCTTTTTTTACAATGTGCAACGGTCACGTATATGAAACTTTTGGCATTTCGAAGCACTTTCCTGTCAAGTTACAAGTGCTTTCGATGCGGGCTGAAATACTCAATAACGCACTGACTGCCAAATGTTTTATATGAATATTGCCAACAGGCTTTTTTTGTCATCTGTCACACCATTTTTAAACAAAAGTCTTTAACATGCATTCGTTTAATTCCCTTATAGGTTGATAATTCAGTCAATTCATCCATTGTTACAACATATTTTGGAAAATTATCGGATATTTCAAGTAAATTTCCATATTCTCGATTAATAGTTTCCTCGTTTGTTAACATGTAGGCAACTTGAACATAAATCTTTTCTCCGGACTTTTGTGCGATAAAATCAATTTCTTTATTTCCCTCTTGCCCAACAGTTACCGAATAGCCTGCCATTCGCAAGTGCAGATAAACAACATTTTCCAATAATTTATGAATGTCATTTGTTTTGTAACCAACAATTGCATTACGAATACCAATATCTTCAAAAAAGTACTTTTCTCCAATTTCAAATACTTTTTTACCCTCGATTCCTGTTCGCTTTACTTTGAAAATCAAAAAAGAGGTTTCCAAATAGCCAAGGTAGTCTATAACAACTTGGGTTGAAATATTTATTTTTTGAGATTTTAGATATTCACTGATTTTCTTTGAGGAAACGATACTACCGATATTGTCTGCTAAAAAGGCAATCAAATTTTCAAGGAACTTTACATTTCTAACCTTAAATCGGGCAACAACATCTTTGAGTAGAATTGTGTTGTATATACTTGTTAAATACTCATATGCAACTTGCATTTCAGTATTCAGGTTAATAAGGTATGGTAATCCACCAAATTTAAGATAGTTCTGAAATGTAGCTACTGAATCCTGTAAATTATAAAATACTAAAAACTCAGTATAGCTTAGACCAAATACTTTAATTTCAATATATCTACCACTTAAAAAAGTAGCGAGTTCGCCCGAAAGTAAATTAGCATTGCTTCCTGTGCAATAGATATCGTAATTCCCTCTGGTAACAAGGTCTCTTAATGTAATCTCAAATGATTCAATGTCTTGTATTTCATCAATAAAGAGTGCTACTTTGTCGTTTTCCTTTACATTTTCTTTCAAATAGAGAAACAGGTCATCTGAATTTTTAATTTTTGAGAACTCATGTTGTTCTTTATTGATATAAATTATCTGAGTATCAGGATTCTGTTTTTTAATTAGGTCTCTCACTTGCATTAACAGGTAGCTTTTTCCAACTCTGCGCTGTCCAATCAATACCTTTATCAATGATTTACCAATAAATGGCTTTAATCTATCAATATAAAGTGGTCTTTCGATGTATTCAGTCATTTCATCTATATTTTAAACTTCATACAAATATATAAAATTCTTCAATCATAGTTAAATATTTTACCATTAACATATATTTCTTCAATTAAAACTGAAACATTCATTAATAAGTCAATATTCTTCAGTTATAGATGCAATGGATTCTAAGCTTGTTGTTACCTTTTTATCTGTCCCACTTTCCCTAATCCATCACACAACCCGTTGCAACATAAATTCAGGTTAAGGTGGAATTTATTTTTAAGCATTCCCGAGGATAAAAAACCAAACTTCATCTCCGGTTTTCCGGGGATGCTGGAAAATTTCTGTTGAAATACTATGTGGGGTGATTTGTTCAAATGGTTTATGGTTTAAATTTAAAAATTCAGGGTTTAAAGCTAAATAACTTTGGTTAAATACGCAAGCAGTTTGAATGTAAGGAACCCGAATTCTGGCCTCGAGAATCATTTTGCCAATCGTTTTTCCTTAAACTAAAAATAGGTTCGGATGCAACACCCGAACCTATTTTTACTTACAGTTTAAAAAAACCCTAATCGTCATCGTCGTCGTCATCATCATCATCGTCGTCATCGTCATCATCATCATCATCTTCAAAGGCTTCGATGATATCATCCAGCCGGTCCTCGATTTTATCGGCCAGATTTTCGTTGCCATCAGGGTCATCTTCGTAAATTTCGATGATGCCATTTCCATTTCCATCCTGTGCCGCAGTGATATCTATCCCGCCTTGTACCGGATCGAAAAGCGCATGCAAATCGAAGGAAACCATAACAATAGCGCTTTCCACTTCTGACAGTTCAAAAGGTTCTTCAAATTCAATCTCCATTTCAAATTCTTCATCGGTAAAGAAAATGAAGGGTGTTCCATTGATGTCGCCATTTATGAGAACGGTTTTTTCATACAATTCCGAATTGGGGTTCTCGTTTTCATCAAACTCAAATTCTATTTCATCATATCCTGCTACAGGCAGGTTTAAATCATTAATAAGTGTTACCACCCTGGCCTGTCCATCTTCTACAAGGTCAATTTCAAAAGGTCCTTTCAGTTTGAGTTCTGAATAAGTAGGTCCGTTGTTGTTGTCGTCATCGTCAAAATCGAATTCAATTTCTTCCACATTGATGGTAAACGATTCAATCACGACTTCGGTAAGAGCAGCACTTTTGGTTGGCGTCTGGTTATAAACCCCCTGGAATTTAAGGGCAGCATTGCCATTCTGCAAGTCAATATCCTCTTTATCGCATGAATACGAAAATGCCGCTATGGATATTATTATCGCGGCTCTGAATAAATTAATTGTTTTCATTTCACTAAAATTTAATTAAAATTATTTCTTTGTTTCTATTGATAAGACGCAAGAATTCTTAAAGGTTGTAACAGGCTTGTAACTTTTTCTCAAAATTATGTAACATTCAAATGTAAGCCAGATACTTCGGGCGCATGGTTCATATTAATTAAACCGGTAGGAAAAGGATATATTTAAGCTCGTGGCAAGATTTCTGGTATCCTTGAAATTGCCGGGGATTACATTATCTCCTTCGAAAATATTAACCAGATTATAGTTTAACCTGATGCCCGGTTTAAAAACCATATTTTTTGTAACAGGAATATTGGCCTGATAACCGGCAAGCAATCCGTAATCAAGGTCGCTGTAACGGTCGTTAACCTGAATTCTGGTTTCAGCTATTTGCTCTTCTGCCATTGTTAACCTTGCCACATATCCGCCCATAATAATTTGTCCGGGAAATCTCTTGTTTTCCCAACAGTAAAAAGTTTGAAGCTTCAGGTAATCGAGGTTAATGTTTTTTTCCACAAAACTTGCATTAAAATATTGCTGATAGTTCTGTCCGGATTCTGATTTCAGGAAAAACTCCAGACCAAACAAATACCGGTTATTTAATTCAAAGGTGGATGAAATTCCTAGGTCCTGCCTGAAGGTGGGTTGAATATTACCCAATTTGGTTGGGTCTAAACTGTTCCGGGTTTCGTAATTCAGCAGCCATGTGTTTTTATAACCATATACTAAACCAACATCAACAATTTTTACAAATGACTTGGAAGCTGCCGGGCTCAAAGATTTGTCGGATTCCGTTAAAATAGGAAATACTGTTTCCTTTGAATGTGGCCGGACAAATTCACCGCTTCCGGGCAAAAGATTATTCGCCATAAAAGATGGATTTTCACTTCCTTCAAACGGCATCATTCTATTAATAACAACAAGGTCTTCAAAGGTTCTCACTTCGCTTACGATTGTTGAACCGGCAGAGGAAGGTGATGTTGCAACCGCATTTGCAACATTTTCACCGGAGGAAGCTGAAATTTCGTTAGTCATTTGTTCCGACTCTGTTAAACCTGATTCTTCAACATCTTCCTGTATGGAAGCAAGATTGGAGGGTTTATCTGAACTTGTTGGTTCTTTTTCATCTGCTTCAATCGTTCGGTCTGAAATGACGGGGAGTTGATTTGCCTCTCTTAAAAAATGTCTGACCGGAAAAAATACAAGCAATAAAACAGCCGCTGCCGCTGCCAGTTTTTTCAGGTAATTCATGGAAATCAACCTGCCTTTTTGGGGTTTAATTTCATCAAGTTTGGCAGAAATATTATCCCAGGTTTCCATAAAATCGAGCTCATCCTGTATTTCATTCCACACAGAATCTTCTTCTCCAACATCAACCTGCTGAAGCCATTTGTTGTATTCTATGTCAAACCTGCTTTTTTTCATTGCTTACTGAGTTCATATTCATACAGCCATTTTTTCAGAAGGCTCCTCGCCCTTTTATATTGCGATTTTGAAGTCCCCTCTGTAATCTCAAGTCTTTCTGCAATTTCTTTGTGCGGCAAACCTTCAACTGCAAAAAGATTGAACACTACCCTTGCTCCATCCGGCAACTGCCTCACGTAGTGAAGAATAACATCGTTTGTAAGTTCCTGAAAAGTAAAACTTCCCCTATCTTCTTCATCCGGCACATCAGGAAATTCATCCTGAAAAACGAGTCTTTTTCTTTTCCTAAAATAATCGATAGCCGTATTGGTAACTATTCGTCTAATCCAACCCTCCAATGAGTTTTTTGCGTTGAATTTTTCGAGGTTTGTAAACACTTTAATGAATGCTTCCTGCAAAATATCCTTTGCTTCAACCCTGTCGCCGCTGTATGAAAGACAAATCTGAAACATCGTTTTAAAATATTTTTTGTAGAGTTGCTTTTGTAATCTTCTGTCATTTGCCAGGCAACCTCTCAACAATTCCAAATCTTCTTCATGCGATTTTTCAACCATAGAGCATTTGCCTATTCGTTTATTCTTAAAATGGTTGATTCCTGTATTCTGTTAAAAATAGTCCCATATAACTGACTATTAACATGTTTGCTTAAAAAAATGTATTCTTCATCGTCAATCAATCCAACGAAAGCATTATTCAGCATGGAAGGTGTTAAAGCAGAAAACCAATAGGACGGATTGATTTGCAGTTCTCCATGATTCTCCATGTTTTTGTCGAGAATTATTTCTGAGCCCCCATTTCTGTTCTTACCCAGAATTTGAAAGGTCAGGGGGTCGTTCACCACAATAACAATTCGTTTGGTGCTCCCATTATGGATAAACTTTCCTTTCACCATAATACACGGGGTTATATCTTCAAGGTAATCCTCAATAATTTCTCCCAAATCTTCCTGCAAATCCTCCAGGTCATCATCATCATCTTCTTCTAATTCTTCAAATTCTTCTTCAAAATCTTCAAGCCATTCAAGTAAATCGTCCATTAAATCACCCTCATCAGCATCGGGTTCAAAAATGAATGAAAATGAAATAGGATTATATGCTCCTTGCGGAATATCAAATCTTTCGGTCATACTGGCTGAAGTAGAATTTATTATGAAATTTTTTCCATTGGAAAAGTCCCTGGTAAAAAATACATCTTCGCCTTGTTCTCTGTAACCACGAATATCTATGGAATTTAATCTTAAGCCAATCTCATCAATCGTTACTGAGCCTCCGAGTATGTCTTCGTATCTAGTTGCGAAATTCAATTTAAACTCAACGGGAAGTGTATAGTCTTCCTTTTCGCAACCGCCAATCAGAAAAAAAAGCAGCAAAAAGGGTACGACAGACCATTTATAATATTGACTTTTCATCTCATCAAAATTGTATATTTCATTTGTATTCGATGGAACTCTCGATGAATTTTAATTCTTCTTGTTTGTGAATTTGAAGAATAAAAATTCATGTTCGTTTCATAATCCAGCTTAAATTTAAACCATTCTCAGATACATAAATAAGACGTGTAAAGAGTTAGAAGGTTGTAATTTTGAAATTAATTTTTATTGGTTTTTATTTCCCAACTCCAAAACATCCGGTAATTGGATATGTTCAAAGTTAAGTTACCTTTTAAACCGTTGATTTCTCTGGAATAAAAGCAAATTACCCCCTCTGCTTTTCCGGGGAAGCTGAATAATTTCTGATGAATTGTTATGTCAGGTGTGTTGTTCAAAGGTTTTTTGGTTTAAAATTCAGGGGTTTTAGCTAAATAACTTTGGTTAAATGCGCAAAAAGTTATTAGCTAAACGTGTTTGCTGCTGGACATTATACAACATCTACCACCACTTTCCCCGAGGAATGTCCCTGCTTTAAATAATTCATCGCTTCTGCGGCCTTTTTGAGCGGATAGTGCCTTTCAATTACCGGTTTGATAATTCGCCTGGCTGTAAGTTCTGCAAGAATTTCAAGGTCAGAATTCAATTCTTTGGCCATTAAGTGTTTCATTTTTTTGCCGCCAAAAGATAAAAGCCAGCCAAAAACAAGCGATTTAAAAAGCTGTAAATACGAACCACCGACCATAACATAAGTACCATTTGTTTCCAAAGCTTTGCGGTATGCCAGCAAGGGGTAACTCCCGTTGACCGCCAGTATGATATTGTACCGTTTGGTTTTTTGTGTAAAATTTTCTTTGGTGTAATCCAACACCTCATCGGCGCCAAGTGCGAAAGATTGCTCCACATTTTTTGTACTGCAAACTGCCGTAACTTCTGCTCCAAAATGTTTGGCCAGTTGAACTGTAAACGTGCCCACTCCACCCGCACTGCCCACAATAAGTACTTTATCATCTTTGCTGATGTTCCCTTTGTCGCGTAATGCCTGGAGTGCAGTAATCCCGGCTACCGGAAGGGTGGAAGCTTCTGCAAATGAAATTTCCTTTGGCTTTTTAATGAGGGCATTTTCAGGAACGGCAACATACTGGGCCAGTCCCCCAAATCCATAATCAACGAGGCTGCCAATTACTTCATCGCCGGGTTGAAACGTGAAAACCTTTTCCCCGGTTGATTCGACAACCCCAGAAATATCGGCACCGAATATCTTGTTCCGGGGAATCAACCTCAGTTGCATGGACCGGTAATCGGCTGCATTGAGTGAAACTGCGTGAATTTTAACGAGAATTTCGTTACCTGCCGGAACAGGTTTATCCACATCTTCATAAATCAGTTTCTCAGGAGAACCTTTTTTATGATATACAACCGCCTTCATTTTTTCCATTGCTGTTTGTTTTTATTGACACATAATAATAACATATTTTGGCAACTACAGTTTTCGGAAAAGGTTTATTTCACATAGGTACTGGCAGAACCAAATGAATTACAATGTGACAAATATGTACCAACGGAAATGATAAAAAATCGCGATAAAATGCAAACGCATTTTCCTGCCCTTAATTATTGACTTCCCCACATTTTTTAATTACCTTTAATAGGAAAACCAAAAAACTTGTCGTCATGGAAAAGTATTATTATCTGGTCATCACCCCCGAGTCGTTTATTGCATCAAATCTGGCACCCGAAGAATTCGGGCATTATCTGTCGGTTGGTACAAAAAAACGGTTGCGCAGTCAGAACATCTTTTTTGAGCTCGACCCAAAAAAAATGAAAGACATTCCCAACGATTACATTGACAAAAAACTGGTTCCCTACCCGGATGGCGAGCCCAAACGTTCGGTGTTTTTCGGCATTTACAGGGTACTGGAACAAACCCCGCTGGCCGCTCTTAAAAAACTGTACCTGGTTACCGACGATGGCAAGGTGCTGAGCCTGGAGTCATCGAAATTCGAGGAAATAGAATCAGATGAAGTTCATCTCTACCAGCAGTTTAATCCCATAACCACCCGCGTAGCCAGCAAATTGCTGCCCCACGAGTTTATCCGTTTTTTAACCGATTCCAAAAAACCGGTTTTCACACCAAAAGTCTTTTTTGCAGAACTGCTGCTGAATGAACTTGCTATTGACCCAAACGCTCCATTGAGCAATTTGCCGTATCCCAATCCCGACCATTTGCGCGAATGTTTGCTCAAACTGCATGAAACAAAGGGAAAACTAACCAAAACTGTGCTCCGGTTTATGCGCGACGATATTTCATACCGTACAATCAAAAACGGCTTTTTTATCGGCGAAAAGAAAAATTACCTGTTTTACCGGTTTCCGACGGTAGAAGAAATGGAATCAAAGCACTTCAGTTGGTGGAGGTCGGCTTTAACGCAACATTTTTAGAAAAATAGCTATCTTTCCCCATTTAAAGGGGAATACCATGAGACTGTTTTTTCTGACCATTGCCGCATTGTTAAGTTTTGTTTCGTGCAACAAAGCACAGGAGCCGGATATTGATTTTCCGGAGAAAAGCCACCTTGTTTACGGCGGCGATTTTTCCATCATGAAAAAGCTGGAAGATTTGGGAGGGGAATACAAACTGGATGGCAAAGTAAAGCAAGGTTTTCAAATTTTTAAGGAGAACGGTTACACCTGGTGCCGGCTGCGCATTTTTCATACCCCCAACATGGAAGGCCCGGTTTGCAACGATTTGGAATATACCATTGCACTGGCGCAAAAGGCCAGACAATTCGGGTTTAAAATTTTTCTGAATTTCCACTATTCCGACACATGGGCCGACCCGGGAAAACAGTTTACTCCGAAAGACTGGGAAAACCTGGATTTTACCACACTCACCGACAGTGTTTACCACTATACAAAAAACATGATGCAGGCTATGAAATCGGCCGATGCTTTTCCGGAAATGGTGCAAATTGGCAACGAAATAAACAACGGCATGATTTGGCCGCACGGAAGATTGTGGGACAACGGAAACGCCCGATGGGATGAGTTGTCCGCCCTGCTCAAAGCCGGAATCCGGGGAGTGAAAGAGGTGGAAGGCGGAGCTGAAATCCCAATTATGATTCATGCGGCCACAGGTGGCAATCTGGTGGAATCGGATAATTTTTACAGCAATATTTTGCAGCGCGGGGTGGAATTTGATGTCATCGGATTGAGCTACTTTCCCTGGTGGCACGGTACTTTTAATGATTTGGAAAAGAATCTTGAATTCCTTTCGAATAAATATGAACAGGAAATATCATTGGTGGAAACGGCGTATTATGCCAACGGCTGGTATCCCGAGCCGGGCGAACATATTTACGATATTCAACCCTACCCTCCAACGGAACAAGGTCAGTATGATTTTTTAACCGACCTGAACGAACGGCTGCAAAAGTTTCCCAAAGTAACCTCGGTTTATTACTGGAAACCCGACGGATTGGACATTCCTGGTTCTGGAATTCCCTTTCTGGGTCGTAGCCTTTTCAGCCCCAACGGCAATGCATATAAGGGAATTTCGGCATGGAAAACACAAAATTAATCCGGTTTTTAGTCTAAAAATCTGATTATGATTTTATTTTTGTGTTTTACTTAAACCAACTTATATTTTTATCATGAATTTTATTTCAAGAAGAAACTTTTTGAGAACGGCTTCTGCTGTAACTGCAGGTGCTGCTTTTATTCCGAACCTCATCAGTTGTTCGCCATCAAAAAAACTAAACATTGCCGTAATTGGCGTTGGTGGGCGTGGCAAAGCCAACTGGAGTTCGTGTCCCGAAGAAAACATTGTGGCCTTGTGCGATGTGGACGAAAACCGCGCTGCGGAAGGATTCAATACTTTCCCCAATGCCCGGCGTTTTAAAGATTTCCGCAAGATGTTCGACGAAATGGCCAACGAAATTGATGCAGTGTTGATTTCCACACCAGACCACACCCATTTTGCAGCCACTATGGCGGCCATGCAACTGGGTAAACACGTGTATGTAGAAAAACCGCTGGCGCACAATGTGTGGCAATTGCGTACCCTGAAAAAGGCGGCACACCACTACAACGTCATCACCCAAATGGGCAATCAGGGCCACGCCACCGACGGTATTCGTCGCATAAAAGAGTGGGTTGATGCAGGAATTGTCGGCGATGTAAAAGAAGTAATTGCCTGGTTCAACGGGCCCGAATTTGGCGAAGACAAATATTTTACCAAACCGTCACAGTTTCCGCCGGCCAAAGAACCAATCCCTGCCGGATTCGACTGGGATTTGTGGCTGGGACCGGCCTCTGAACGTCCTTACAATCACGTGTATCATCCCAAATCGTGGCGTGGTTTTTACGATTTTGGCAATGCCGAACTGGGCGACTGGGCTTGCCACACGCTGGATGCACCCTTCTGGTCATTGGAACTGGGAATGCCCGTTGCTACCGAAACCTTGTTCAGTTCAGGTGCACCCGAAGATTTTCTTCCTGATCAGTCCATCATTCAGTTTGAATTTCCTGCCAGGGGAAACCGGCCTCCGGTAACCCTGAAATGGTACGAAGGCGGCCTGAAACCCGAAAACCGCCCTGAATGGAAAATGGATGAATTGCCAGGCTCAGGCATGATTATGATTGGCGAAAAACAAAACATCATTACCGGCGGTAGGCCCAACAATGCGCAACTGATGATGTCGAAAGACGAATGGGAAAGCTGGGTGGCCAATGAAATGCCCGAGGCTACCATTCCGCGTGTAGAAGGTGGCCCGCAGCAGGAATTTCTGGATGCCGTAAAAGGAAACGGCCCCAAGCCGGGCTCCAACTTCGATTATGCTACGGAACTTACTGAAATGTCGCTCATTGGTGTGCTGGCCCAACGATTCAACACGCGCATTGAATACGATGCTGAAAATATGCGGGTAACCAACCACGAAGGAATGGAACGCTACATTAAAGAACCGGTGCGCAACGGGTGGAGTTACGGGGAAGAAATTGTGTAATTTTTCTATTTTAGATTTCTTCGTTTTTCGCGGTTGCTCATTTCCAATCCCCTGATTTCGATGGGATGAACGGTTTTGAATTTCTGAGAAGAGAGCAGGATTGCGGTTTCATTTTCGCCAGTAACAAATTGCGGAATAATAAAACGTAAATCGTTGGAATTCAGGCTGTGTTGAAAAATCAGAACGATAACTTCGGTGGCGCCTGGTGCCACCACTCCCAGTTGCTGGCCGGCAAAAATTTTCTCGTTCACTTTCAGCTTTTTTGCATTATCCACCACATTGCGGTAGCAAATCAGGGTACCGTCGGGCTGTAAAATGGTGATGGAATTGTTCCAGGTATGATACCAGGTTTGGGGCTCGCCGGAGCGTTGTGCTCCAGTCACTTCCACTACAATTCCGGTACGGCTGGCAAAAACCGGTTCGCCGGGAGTCGCGAGAAAACCGGTGGCATTCCACGAATCGGGTTCTTCAGAACCCCAAAATCCGTCCAGGTTTTTTAAATCAAAAACAGAGACTTCTTTCCCCGGACTGAATGGAATAAGGTAGGGAAAATCGAGGTCGGCCAGCGCCATCGGATTTGATTTGAACGATTTTATCTGGTAATTAAAACGCGGCACATCGGCATCGGGATAGCGTTGCAGGGTAAAAAGTGTGTTGAAACCGGGCTCCAACAACTTAATGTATGGCAGAGGTTCGTTAAAGGTTGTGTTTTCCAAATCGGCAAAATCCACATTCAAAAACAGCGGCGCCGGGGTGTTGTTGTATGCCACAAAATCTACATCGCCCACGCCGTTGTAGTTGGCTTGCACTTCAACGAGCTGGGCGTTTACTTTCGTAAAAAGAAAAAGAAATGAAAAAATGTAAATTAAATTTTTCATAGTCATCGATTATCAGTGCAGATTGGTATTTATGTCAAAGTAAAACATTGCTTACTCAATTATCAGTTTTAATTGTTTACCTAACCCGGCTTCAATTATTTTTCGGAAAGTTGACATCTCCACATCGGTTTTATTGTTCTCAATCCGTGAAATATAGAACCGGGTTGTTCCACTTCTCATAGCGAGTTGTTCCTGAGTTAATCCGGCTTTTAACCTTGCCGATTTTATAATACTTCCCAGTTTGATGTCATTGGAATCCATTTGCTCACTCAGCTGAAATAAAACATCTGGCCCAATTTCGTATGGATATTTTTCAATCTGTCCGATTTCATTTTTAATTTCAATTTCAATGTTTGACCATGACAATGTAAAGTTTCTCAAATTAACTTTTTTAAATTCTTTTAAATCAAGTAATTTATATTCTAAATCATCTGATGAAACATTCCATTTATTGAATATTTTTTTAAAATCCAAAAGTCTGCTCTCGCCGTTATTGAACATACACTGAATTACAAATCCATCAATTTTCTCTATTTTAATAATCCTTGGGATTTTAAGTTTCTGTCTCATAATCGCGGATTTAATTGTTTAAACACTTCTAATAAATATTCTTTGTTTCCCTTTGCCCAATCAGTCACCTTTTTCCTTTGTACACATGGAATTTTACCGACATAAGTTTTTAAAGATTCAATTTCAATTAACTCTTCAAATTCAGCATAAATTGCATGAAAATGAGGAGGTGGATGTTCTCTCGAATATATGTCGATTTTTACTGTATCAATAATTTTAATTGTCGGCATATTTTGTTACCTAATTCGATAACAAAATTAATCAATTAAAACGAAATATACAATTACCTCAATAATGGCAATATCTCATCCCTCAATTCCGGAAATTCTTTCAACAACCTCGCGTCGGCCAGTTCAAAGTCTTCGAAATGAAAACCGGGAGAAACAGTGCATCCGGCCAACGCAAAACCTTCGGAATTTGAAAGGCGTGCTGCAAACCAGGTGTTCTTGGGAACAATTACCTGGAAAGTTTCTCCTTTGTCGGGGTCGTTGCCAACCAGATATTTTTTCATTTTTCCTTTTTCCAGCGAAAGAATTTCAATGGCCGAAGTTCCGGTGTAGTAGTGCCAGATTTCGTCGGATTTAATGCGGTGAAAAGCTGAAAAATCATTTCCTTCCAGCAAAAAGTAAATGGAAGTGGCAAAACTTCGCTCGCCCCGAAAGCTGGAAGGCAAACCCGTTTGCGGTACAATATCGTCCGACAGGTAAATTTCACGGTACCATCCCCCTTCCGGGTGTTTCTCCAGTTCCAGTTTTTCAATCCAGTAAATTGCTGTTTTCATTTTAATATGACAAAAAGATGATTAGACATGAGACACAAGACAAAAATTTCCCGTTATAAAACTTATTTTTCAAAAGTAAAAATTAATATTGCTTTTAAATCCTGGATTTGGGAGAAAACTTAAAGATGTATTCAAAAGAAGAGGCAAAAAAAATACGGTTGCAATTTTGGGAACAGTTTGGCAAACGGTGCGAAATTCATCCGTTGTTACGTGAACGTCGGAAAAAATGGATGCTCCACCGAACCAAAATTCCGGGAGTGGCGCTTCGCTTCGAGGCCGACCGTACTGATGCCAAAGTTATTCTGGAACTAAGCCAGCGCAACGAGGACAAACGATTGAAGGCTTTTGAAATCATGCAGAATTACAAAGTGATTTTGGAAGACGGTTTTGCCGATGCCCTGATTTGGGAGTTTTTTCACGAACGCGAAGACAGCGGACAGGAAGTTGCCCGGATATATAATGTATTGCCTGGAGTAAATATTTTCCGCCAAAATCAGTGGCTCGATATTTTCAACTTTTTTATTGAAAACATGGTCAGGCTGGAAGAGAATTTTTTGCAAATTCGGGATATTTTAAAAGAAGAACTGGACAACTATCAATAATTATGAAAAAACTGAAAATTTCAACCGCACAATTTGAAAACCGCAGCGGCGACAAAGACTACAACTTATCAATCATTGAGAAATTAACAGAAAAAGCAGCAGCCGAAGGCTCCAAAGTGATTGCTTTTCACGAGTGTTCCATAACCGGATATACTTTTGCCAGGAAGCTATCCAAAGAACAAATGCTCGACCTGGCAGAACTCATTCCCGAAGGAGAAAGCATTGTAAAATTGCAGGAAATTGCCCAAAAATACAACATGACAGTGCTGGCCGGACTTTTCGAAAAAGACAATGAAAATAATCTGTTCAAAGCGTATGTCTGCGTTGACAAAACCGGTTTGGTAGCCAAATACCGCAAACTGCATCCGTTTATCAATCCGCACATTCAACCGGGAAACGAATACTGCGTGTTCGACCTCCACGAGTGGAAATGCGGCATTTTAATCTGTTACGACAACAACGTGATTGAAAACGTGCGAGCCACCAAACTGCTGGGCGCCGACGTTATTTTTATGCCACATGTTACCATGTGCACACCGTCGTCGCGCCCGGGCGCCGGATTTGTTGACCCCAAATTATGGGAAAACCGCGAAAACGATCCCACCTCGCTGCGCCTGGAATTTGATGGCATGAAAGGCCGGCAGTGGCTGATGAAATGGCTGCCGTCGCGGGCGTATGACAATGCGGTTTATGTTGTGTTTGCCAATCCTATTGGCATGGACGACGACCAGTTGAAAAACGGCTGTTCCATGATTATCGACCCCTTTGGCGACGTAGTTGCAGAATGTCGGGCTTTGGGCAACGATGTGGTTTCCACTGTTCTTTTTCCCGAAAAATTAACTTTAGCCGGAGGACACCGTTACACTCAGGCACGCCGGCCAGAATTTTACAGAAACATCATTGGGAAAGAACATACACCGGAACAGAAAGTGAGTTGGATTTCTGATAAATAATTCAATTAAACCGAAACCGTTCCTATACAACCCGTTTGATATTCAACTTACTGATTCGTGAACTCAGGGTGGTTGGAGGAATCTGTAAAAGTGCTGCTGCCCCATCGTCACCTGAAATTTTCCAGTTGGTGACATTCAACGCTTTTAAAATGTTTTGCCGTTCCAGTTCCTGCATTTCCGCCTCGGTAAGAATTCGTTCATCTGTATTCATTTCCAGATTTTTCTGTTTTTCCTGAACAGGCATAAGTCCTGTCAGGTTAATTTTTCCATCCCGGCTGGTGATAATGCATCTTTCCATTATATTCTGCAACTCTCTCACATTTCCGGGCCAGTGATAAGCTAGTAACTGTTGTTTGTTCACCACATTTAATACCGCCGGTTTAACAGCCGACCGTTTGGCAAACTTTTCCAAAAATGCTTCTGCCAGTAAAATAATATCATTCCCGCGTTCCCGCAGTGGCGGTATGTCTATCGGGAATACATTTAGCCTGTAATAAAGATCTTCCCTGAATTTTCCCTTTTCAATTTCTTTTTCCAAAGTGCGGTTGGTAGCAGCAACCACCCGCACATTTACCTTTTGGATTTTTGAACTTCCCACCGGTTCAAACTCGCCTTCCTGCAGAACCCGGAGAAGTTTGGCTTGTAATTGAAGGGGTAGCTCGCCTATTTCATCCAGAAAAATTGTTCCGCCATCGGCCAGCATAAACCTCCCTTCCCTGGCAGTTGCAGCGCCGGTGAAAGCTCCTTTTACGTGTCCGAACAACTCACTTTCAACCAATTCAGAAGGAAGTGCCGCACAATTTAAGGCCACCATTGGTTTATTTCTGCGGTTACTTGCTTTGTGGATGGCCAGCGCAAAAAGTTCCTTTCCCGTTCCGGTTTCACCCCGAATCAGAACAGTTGTATCAGTTGGGGCAACCTGCTCAACAGCCTGCAGTGCATTTAAAATTTCCGGGCTTCCTCCGATAATATGCTCGAAGTGGGTGGTATTTATTCTTTCGCGTAAAATTATAGCTTCGGTATTCAACTGTTTAATTTCTTCCTGCGCCTTAACCCTTTCGCTCACGTTCCTCAGAAAAAGTGCATGGTAATTCCTTTTATTGTAATCATACTTCGAAATAGTCACTTCTGCCGGAAAAGTTTTTCCATCGTTGGTAAGGCAATTTACCTGTCCCTGAATAAATGCCGATGAAAAAAAATCGGGTTGTTTTTCCATTCGGGTTATGGAATGCAAAATTTTTGGGAAGCCTTCTTCATCAAAAAATTCATTGATATGCCGTCCGGTAAATCCCGGTTTTTTTACTGCGAAATTTATTTCAGCAGCTTTATTTGCCTGTGTAATAATTAATTCATCATTAATCTCAATTAGTACTTCCTGCATGCCATTAACCAGCCGGTTCAGTTTTGCCTCATTTTCAATCAGCATTTTCTCATAACGCATTCGTCTCATTTCTGCAGCCGCCCTTGCTGCAAAAATTTTAAAAATGGCAAATGCCTCGGGAAGTTCTTTCATAGGTTCATTATCCAGCAATGCCAGATGTCCGAGCACCTGGCCACTTTCATCTCTTAATGCCAGTCCCATATAACTTACGGCGTTAAGTCCGGGAAGGTCAGGATCATTAGGATACAGATTAATAACATCTTCCGGCACATGACAGATGTTTTCACTTTCCAAAACTGGTTCACAGGGAGTTCCGGGAATATCATATTCATATTCCTCCACATAGTGGTCGTGAAGCCAAAAGGCCAGGGCCCGCAAACGGTTTTTATCCTTTAAATATTCAGTAACCCAAACTCCATGTGCACCCAGCGACTCTGCCAGGTTTTTCACCAGTAGCCTAAAAAACTTTTCACCGGTAAAGTCCGATGTTCCTTCCACAATTTTTTTTAAAGCGATTAATCCTGAAGAAAATTTTCGTGACGGTTGAGTATCAGCAGCCATAATTTGAATCTTTTTACGAAATCAAGTTAACGAATTTTCGTGAATTACGAAATTTCGTAACTAAAATTTTTTATTAAAAACCTAAAAATAAGCAATATAACATTTTGGTATGTCAATTGGCTTAACAGAAACATATTCGTTTAATTTTAAAAATTATTAAAAATGGAAACAAAAGTAAAAACTGTAGTGAACGGTTTCCGGACCGAAGAAATAACCGGAACAATTAATGCCATCGTGGAAAATCCTGAGATTGCAAAATTCAGGTTTCGTGCCAAAAACAAGTGGGTAAAAGGCGGCCATAACCGCGCCACAGTAAAGGACTTTTACGGAGGATGCCAGGAAGATACCTCGCGCAAAAAAGGATGGACTTTCGACAACAGCGAACCGCCAATTTTACTGGGGAACAACGAAGGAGCAAACCCGGTGGAGTATCTGCTTTCGGCTTTGTCGGGCTGCATGACCACCACCATGGCCCTTCATGCAGCAGCCAGGGGAATTGAAATAAAAAGCATTGAGTCGAAGTTTGAGGGAGACATAGATGTGCAGGGATTTCTTGGACTGAACGATCAGGTGCGGAATGGGTACCAGCAAATCAGAGTTTCTTTCGATATCCAGGGTGATCTCACCGAAGCACAGAAACAGGAACTTCTTAGTTTTACCTTGATGTCTCCGGTTTTTGATGTGGTTACCAACGGAACCCGGGTTGATGTAAAACTGGCAGATTAAGGTGCAAATGCCAAAAAAAATCCCGGCTGGAAAAATATTAAAGCCGGGATTTTTTCCTTAAACAACTCCATTTTATTAAAAGTCTAAATTTTCCCTGCAAAAAAGGAAAAAAATTCACTAAAAACAAAGCCTTGAATACAAACAATTTAAATACTGAAATAAAAAATATTTCAAATTATTTAGTACTATGTATTGCATGGTATTAGTTTTTATTTATATATTTGCATAACAAATAACAAGGTAAAAAATAGTACAAGCCAAAAAAAAGTTCTATAAAAGGTGTAACGAAATAAAAACTCAGGCGTCTTAAAATTGAATTTGAAAAAACAGAAACAAACAAATTGAAATAAAAAATTAGAACAGGAGGACAAAGTCATGAAAACAATGAGCAGCAAATTAAGAAAAACAGGGATGGAAACAATGGCAGTAATCGCAGTTTTGGTTGCAACTTGTTTAACCATCAGCGCCCAGGGGGCAAAATTCGAAAACGAATTGAACGGAACCACACTGGCAATGGCTGAAAAAATAATATCAGCAAATGCCGGTACAGAAGCAAATGCCACACTGGCAGCATTCGCAGCATACCTGGTTGAGGAAAATGAAGCCGAATTGAAAACTGAAGACTGGATGTTGAATGTTGACAACTTCTTTATGGACTACCAACTGGAAGAAGTAACTGAAACTCCGCTTCAACTTGAAGGCTGGATGACAGACGGAAAATTGTTCGAATCTTCTGCAAAAACAGAAATGACAATTGCCGAAAAAACAAAAAAAACGATAAAAGCTGAACCGAGAAAAAAAGCAGTTGGAATTACATTTCAAGGAGCACAGTTTGGAAGAAGGTCTTTCATTCTTATTGAAGAAGACGATTCAAAAATGGAAATGGAACAATGGATGTTAAGCTACAAACACTTTGATAAAAAATAAAAGCCAGAAACTAAAAAAACAGAAAACAGAAACAGAAAAGCCGGCAATTTGCCGGTTTTTTTTGTTTTTACGGAGTTCTTCAAGTAGTTTTTTAAAT
The DNA here is from genome assembly GCF_041687215.1 of Mariniphaga sp. Lineage (NCBI taxonomy): Bacteria > Pseudomonadati > Bacteroidota > Bacteroidia > Marinilabiliales > Prolixibacteraceae > Mariniphaga > Mariniphaga sp. Next base: position 1,371 of record NZ_JAWLCI010000014.1, on the reverse strand, counting down.
GAATTACTTCCAAAAAGAAATCAAATTCTTCAGAAAAGGATTCAAAAATTGCATCTCTACTCATCTATTAAAAATAATTTCAAAAAAAAATTAAATTTTTTCCATTGCAAAAATACTGAATATCAGTTATTTGAAATTTACGATTCAAAAACATGATAAAATTCATAGTACTATGTATTGCATGGTATTTGTTTTTATTCATATATTTGCATAACAAATAACAGGGTAACAAAAAGTACATGCTTAAAAAAAGTTCTGTTAAAAGTGTAACGAAATAAAATTTGAGGCGTCTTAATAATGAATTTGAAAAAACAGAAATAACAACAATTAAAAATAAAACAAGAAACAGGAGGACTAAGTCATGAAAACAAGAAACAGCAATTTAAAAGAAACAGCAGTAAAATCAATCACCAACTTCACCATCGTTTTTGTAACCGTTTTAGCACTTTCAGTCAGTGCATTGGCAGCAAACACCAATTCAAAAGCAATGAGCCTGGCTAATCTTCTTACCGAAGAAAAAGACGAAGAAATTCATGTGGAAGAATGGATGCTCAACACCAACAACTTTTATTTTGATTATACTTTGGAGGAAGCTGCCGAAGCTGCACTTGAAATGGAAAGCTGGATGTTAAATGAAAGTAATTTTGAATCTCACTTCAACCTGGAAACAGAAACTGAAGAAGCATTGGAACTGGGAAACTGGATGACCGACGCAAGTTTTTTCGAGATGGTGAATTACCTGGAAAATGAAGCAGAGGAATCATTAGAAGTTGAAACCTGGATGTTGAACGACAGCCTCTTCAGCAAAAAAGACAAAACCAAAGCCAAAGAAAAATCAGAATCTGGAAATGAAAACGAAGTTTTGGCTGAAGCTAAAACAGAAACACAAAAAAAGGCAACTGGTTATACAACTCAAAAAACCCAATTTGGAAGAAGGGCCATGATTTTAATTGAAGACGAAGACCCTAAAATGAAAATGGAACAGTGGATGTTAGACTACCGCCACTGGAACGTAAAATAAAGCCACGAAAACAGAAACAGAAAACAGCAACAGAAAAGCCGGCGAAAAACCGGCTTTTTTATTTAATACAAATCAGAACGTAGTCGTTTATTCTTCATCATTTGCTGCAGATATTCTCCGGCCTTTTCATCAGACAAATTTCCTTCTCGCGAAATAATATTTTTCAAGGCATTTTTTACATCTTTTCCCATGGTGCGTTTGTTGCCGCAAAGATAAACCACAGCACCCCGGGAATCAATCCAATCGAAAAGCGGCTCAGTTTAAAAAGTTGTGGAGTAAGATAAAAAAACGAACTTTGAATTTTTTATTTTACAAATCTGATGGCACAATCAAACGATCATTATCAAGCA
>NZ_JAWLCI010000013.1:0-77933 GCF_041687215.1 Mariniphaga sp. | reverse complement strand
GTTTTAAAAGTTTGTTGTGATCCTTGTTTAGGTATAGATTGTACTTTTTATTATAAGGTGGTATAGGTATATCAACAATTACAGCTAAATTATTGGCATAAGCTACATCTAAAATATGTGCAATATTAGTAGTGTCATATACCCTGATGGTATTTCCGCCAGTTTCAGCTAATTCCTTAAAATGAGAAAAACCAGCAGCACCATTTATATAAAAAGGCTTTCCATTTCTTATAATCTCATATCCGTTTAATGTCTCTTTAATATAAACTGTTCCTGATTCATTGTTCATTTTACGGCCATGAACATTTCTTAGAAAATGCACTCCTGTTACAAGAGCAATGCCCCCTGCGCAAATAATACATGCAGCAATTAAAAACAGCTTTTTCATTTGTAAAAATTCAACTTTATAAACGGTTAAAAATAAAAATTTTCTGTTTCAAAATGGTTGCCGCAATCAAATCATCAAATTCAAAGAATCAGTTGATGCCCTCTTTACTATATCAGGTTGAGAATTTTTATGGCAATGTGTTTTTCCTTACCAAATTTTTGGATGTTTGTGTTCTCCAATTGTTCCATCAAATTCAACTGCAATAATCACTAACAACTTTTCCTATTTTGTATTTGTTAAAAACAGCGGTCAAATATAACAAACACCAGCCGGATTTGGAGATTAAGAAAGAATCCCTTCTAAAAAACTCCTGTCGCTTTGTATAAAACAAAATCAATTGAAATTATTTTATAAGTAATATGGATTGAAAGGTTATCGTTTGTTCTATCAGGGCTGTACAATAAATGGTTGTGCAGGGTTCTTTTTTGTCAAGCGATTCAGAATGCCAGCCTAAAATTTGTGGGATTATTTGGCCTTTAACCATTTGGGTTTTTAGCTTTTTGTCAATTATAAGGTTTAATAAATTATCGTTTTCATCACTTACCTGATAGTTTATAGAGTTGTTTTGCTTCACAAAGGTTTTAGGATGAAAGTGAAAAGGAATCTCAATAAAATTGAAGCCTGATTTCCGGCACTCAATGGTATCATTAATCCAAATCAAATTTTTTGATTTTTCAAAAATTATCTCCCTTAAATGATTTACTCCCAAATTTTTATATCCATCATGCTGTGCTTTAACTTTTACAACTTTATTATCAGCCTTTTTTCCCAGTATGGTGGTTTTGAATTGATTCATCCAGGTAAATGGTTTTATCCATTCTGCCTGGTCTTTTAAATTAACTCTAATTGTATTGTTTGCCAGTGTGCCTGTAAAATATTTTTTCCATGAATTTTCCTTTTGGTAGAATTCCTGACCCGGGTTAATGAGAAAAGGATTTTCTCCAATAGAAAGCGCAATAGCGAGCGCATCAACATGCCCCTCATCATTTGCTGGAAGAAAACCTAAGGAGCCGACATTAAAATGCAGTTGGATCTCTTTTTGGTTTAAATAGGACTGGAATATAAAAAGTTGTTCCTCCTGGTTAAAACCTGATTTTGGTTCTAATCTGGGTTTTCCTGTTTTTTTGTCAAGCTTAGTCATTTTTTCCAAAGGATTAGGATTTTATGTCAAACTTTTTAACTGATTTCAGATGCGTATCACTTACTTTTTTCTCATTTGATTAAGTGTGCACTGAAGCTGAATAGAGATACAACCAGGCAAAATGAAGTGGTGGTATTTGTTATTGATGCCGTATATATTTATAACTTGTCCTTGATTCTTTTGTACGAATTGAGGGAGAGATAAGGCTTAACTTATTTTAATGTATTTTTTATTATACCTATTATCCGGTGTTTATCTTCCCCGGTAAGGCTAGAGCCGGAAGGCAGGCAAAGCCCATTCTCAAACAATTTATCAGAAACTCCGGTACCATAATAAGGGCAGTCTTTAAAAACAGGTTGCTGGTGCATGGGCTTCCAAAGGGGGCGTGATTCAATGTTCTCTTTTTCAAGCGCCCGCCTGATGTCTTCCCTGGTTAAATCCTTTGTCATTGCAGAATTAACTTGAATACAGGTGAGCCAGTAGTTTGAAAAATAGTCCGGTCCCGGTTCTGTAAGTAAAGTAATGCCCGGATAATCTTTTAAATGTTCTTTATAAAACCTATGGTTTTCCCGGCGTTGCTCTATTCGTCTGTTTAAAACTTCCATTTGTCCACGTCCAATGCCGGCAACCACATTGCTCATGCGGTAGTTGTAACCAATTTCCGAATGTTCGTAATGGGGGGCATTGTCACGTGCCTGAGTAGCAAGAAACCTGGATAGTTCAACCAACTTCTCGTTGTCGGAAATTAGCGCACCTCCCCCGGAGGTTGTGATTATTTTATTTCCGTTAAACGAAAGTACACCCATCAATCCAAATGTCCCCAGTGCTTTATTTTTATAAGTACTTCCCAAAGCCTCCGCTGCATCTTCAATCATCGGAATTTTATAGTGATTTGCAATTTCAAGAATTTCATCTATTTTAGCCGGCATTCCGTAGAGATGAACCGGAACAATGGCTTTAGGCATTTTCCCTTTTGAAATACGGTCTTTGATCGCTTCTTCCAGCAATTTCGGACTCATGTTCCATGTTTCCGGTTCGCTGTCGATGAGAACAGGGGTAGCTCCCAGGTAAACAATTGGATTCACACTAGCTGAGAAGGTAAATGAAGAAACCAGCACTTCATCGCCTGGCTTTATACCCAGAAGGATCAAAGCCAGATGGATAGCTGCTGTTCCTGAACTTAAAACAGAAGCCGCCTTTGCTCCGGTATAAAGCGCCAAATCCTTTTCAAATCCATTTACATTGGGTCCCAGCGGAGCAATCCAGTTGGAATCGAAAGCTTCCTGTACATATTTTTGTTCTGTTCCTCCCATGTGGGGAGAGGAGAGCCATATTTTTTTGGACATGAATTTATTTATTTTTTCAAAGATAGTTTTTATTTCGAGTAAAAAAGGAAGTAGCCGGACGCTTAAAGCCTCAAATTTTTCACTATCAATAGATTATAAAAAGGGTTTATATTCGTAGGTCATCTATTTGACTAAAAATAGAACTGAATTTATTTGTTGTTTTTAAAACTCGTAATGTGTTTATTATCAAAACAATATGTCAATTTTATTTTACAAAAATAAAGTCTAAATCGCTCATTAATAATCAAATATGGATAAAATGGAAAATGTTTTAATTGGTTAAATTGTGCTTTTGCTATGAGTATTTATAATTTTTTGAAAATCAACAGGTATTGGATAAAATATAAGTTTACCTGCATGTTCATATGAACCAGAGCATGCAACTGCCCCAATATAGTCATCATTCAATTCAAAGCTAAATGCCTGTAATACTTCAATATTGCTTAATAACCCTGGGCGCAAATGATGGTATCCATCCAATGATACTATCTCCGGGAAATCATCATCTATTCCTTTACCTGTAGCTTTAACAATTGCTTCTTTGCGTGTCCATAATTTATAAAAAGTACGCTGTTTATCATTACTATTTAGTACATAATCTATTTCAGATTTATTAAAAAAGCTTAATAAAATTTCTTTAAATTCAAAATCTTCATTTACATACTCGATATCAACTCCTATGGGTTTTTTTGCTATTGCTATTACAGCATAATCATCAGCATGTGTAACATTAAAAAATACCGACGGGTGAGAAGGTAAATAGGGTTTTTTATTAAAATATTTATCTAAAACTATTTCATTAACATCCAATCCCGTTTGTTCCGCCAACAGAAATTTTAATACCGTTCTACATATTATAAACCTATTTTTATCTTTACTAAAATGGTATCTGTTTGCCCTATTCTTTTCAAAAGGTGATAAAAACTCTTTTAGACTTGAAATTGATTCCTTGTATTTGGATAGCTCGATTTTATAAAGTTTTAATCCCAGGTCAACTTCCAGTCTATCGTTAAAACCTCGAGTCCAGGTTTCTAATGTTCCGCAAAATACTTCACTCATAGTTTTCAGAATCATCGCTATCCATAATCTTTTGCAGAACACTACCAACCTCTTCAACAGCAGGTGATAAAAACATTTCAGAATGGTTTCCAGATATCAGATGTTTTCGAATTCCCTTCAGCGCAATACTTTTCCAACCCAAATATTTATAGTCATGCGCAAAATAAATGTTTTCTGTCGATCTAAACAAATCTACTATTATATCTTGAGGAGTTAGGTTATAACGGATAAATGCCAATTCATGCATCTTATCGATTTTTGAAGAGTAATTAAACTGTAACTGGTTCTGTTTTTCTCTACCATATTTTATTCTTAAATACAATCCATAAATTTTGAGTTTAAGCAAGTCTTTTCTCCGTTTAAAATTCTTTTTACTGCTAAACATATTTAATCCCATAAATATTAGCTGGGCTATATTATAAGACGCAGATACTGTTTTTTTGACTAAAGGATTGGAATAATAATAACTAGGATAAACATAACTGTCAAAAAGGGCAAGAATTTTTACTTTCTTTCCTTCGGCCTTCAATTGTTTTGCCATTTCAAAAGCTATAATACCACCAAAAGAAAACCCTCCCAACGCATAAGGGCCATCCGGATTTATAGTTTTAATTTCCGAAATATAGTGAGATGCCATCTCCTCCACAGACTTGTGGGGTTCAACCTCACCACTAAGTCCTTTAGCCTGCAAGGCATAAACAGGCTGACCATCATCTAAACTGCCTGCTAAATTTTTATAAATCAATACGTTATGATTAGCTCCATGTACGATAAAAAGGGGGACTTTATCGCCAGTTGGTTTTAATGGTACTAATGAATCCCAGGAAATAATCTTTTTATCCATATATAATTTTGCAATTGTGGGATATTCTATTAAAGAAGCTAGCGGCAGTCTTGTCCCAGTTTGTTTCTCTATGAGAGCCATTACTTTTACTGCCAGGATTGAATGACCTCCCAATTCAAAAAAATCACTTTTAATATCTATTTCATTAATCCCCAAACATTCTTTCCAAATAGTCTCAATAATTTTTTTCTGTATTAGTTTGAGCAATCACAAAGGATTGTTTTACGTAATTAATTGATTTAATTTCCTTTAAAGCTTTGCGGTCTATTTTTCCATTTGGAGTTGTGGGAAATTCACTCAACAAGTTAAACTCTTGAGGTACCATATAAACCGGAAGTATTTCAGCCAGGTTCTTTTTCCATTTACTTACAGTAGTTTCCGGAAGACTATTTAAATCATTTGAAACCATGTTTGCAATAACCAAGTTGTTGATTCGGATTCGATCGGCATTCTTAAAGTCAGGGGTTCGGAACCTGCTAATTATCGTGTCGATGCACCCTATTTACTGCGATTTATTTCAATCCTGTCTATAATACTTTTTAGTTCAGAAAGAATTTTAATTTTATTATTATTCTCTAAAACAGCCTCAGTATGATGACTTGACAAACTGAACCAATTGATTTTATTAACCATAGATTTCCAACCCAGATAAGGATCAGAAATAATATTTTTTTCAGATTTAAATAAATGTACGTCGCCGTGATAAAATTGTGGAATATAATTCATCATCAATTTATTAGCCTCAAGCATTATGTTTGTTTGAATGAGATTAGGTGGAAGTTTTTTCTCTAATTTGAAATAGATAAGTATTGTAATTCTCTTTATTTGTTCTTTTGATTGCTGTATAATAGTATTGAAGAGGTGTTTTGTAAATGCTTTTTTAAATTTTGGGCCTAACTTTACAGCAGTACTTATTCGAGGATTAATGACATCTATAAGAAAAAGAATTGGCACATTGTTTCCGCTTTTGATTAACCTTTGCGCTATTTCGTAGGCTACCAATCCTCCAAATGAAAATCCGACGAGGTAATAAGGGCCATTCGGATTTACTTTTTTAATTTCAACCAAATAATTTTCAGCTAACTCGCCAACAGATTTAAAATTAAATGGTCTCCCATCGGAACCTGGCCATATAAAATCATAAATTGTTCTTGAGAATCCTTTAATATTTGCAAATAATTCTTCACAATAAAAGCTGAATATTGGAATTTCATTTCCAAAAGATTGCAGACGATACAGATACCTAAAATTTTTATTTATTTCAAAATGTTTAAAGTTAAAATCAATCTTTTTTGCTTTCTCTTGTTTTATAAGATTTCCAATCTGACGCACAGTATTGTATTTAACCAGAAAATCCCTGACTGGTATTAAAACCTTAAATTCTTTTTCAATTCTGAAAATTAATTTTAGCGAGAGAAGAGAAGTGCCTCCAATATTAAAAAAACTATCATCAGCATTGAAATTTTTATGTTTAATTATATCTGAAATTATTTGATATATATTCAATTCTATTGTGTTCAAATGATGCCAATCAAATTCAGGTACATCTTGTCCAGCCTTCTCTTGATTAAAGATTAGCTTTTTTCTATCAGTCTTACCATTGAGAGTTCTTGGAAAATCTTTTTGAAATTGAATAAATGAAGGAATCATGTAAATTGGAAGTTGTTTCTTCAAACCAGATATAATCTCCTTTTCATCAGGAATAAAATCCTTTTCCGTTAATAAAAATGCAACAAGACGCTTATCATTATCTGAATATTGATGAACCTTAACCACGGCTTCTTTAATTCCTTTGAAGAGGCATAGCTTGGATTCTATTTCACCTGGTTCTATTCTAAATCCATTTAATTTAATCTGGTTGTCATTTCTTCCGTATACTTCAATGTCCCCATTATTTCTAATTTTTCCTATATCTCCTGTTCGGTAGAGTATCTGTCCATCTTTTACAATAAATTTTTCTTTTGTCAATTGCCCCCGGTTATGATATCCTTTGCTTACTCCTTCGCCCCCAATTGCAATTTCACCTTTAACATTCAATGGCAATAAATTTTTATTATCATCCAGGATATAAACTTGAGTATTCCCTATTGGCAGGCCGATCCCAATTGGATGTTGTGCATCGGAAATCTTTTTGCAAGTTGACCAAACCGTAGTTTCGGTTGGGCCATACATGTTCCATAATTCACTGACTTTTGAAATCAGATCTTTTGCAAGTTGCTGGGACATTGCCTCTCCACCACACAATGCTTTCAAATTTGCATTTCCATCCCATTCAGACTGAAGTAAAATACTCCAGGTTGCCGGAGTTGCCTGTAATATTGTAATCCCATATTTGCCAATAAGTTTATACAAAGAATTACTGGTTCGATCTTCTTCACTCGCAAGTACTAACGTAGCTCCGAATGACAGAGGTAAAAATATTTCCAGTACCGAAATGTCAAAAGAGAGTGTTGTAACACTCAGAAGTCTGTCGTCTTTGCAAATCCCAGGAGTTTCAGACATACTTAAAATAAAATTCACTGCTGCTTTGTGATGTACCAATACTCCTTTGGGATTTCCAGTTGATCCTGATGTATAAATAATGTAAGCAATATTGTCCTGATTATTTTTTTTAATAGGGTTGATTATTTTTGGTTGATCAGATATTTCTTCAAGATTTTCTAAATTGAATTCTTTAAATGGGTGATTTATTTTTGAAAAATTACTCTTTTTGTTTTTTGTTATTACATAGGAAGCACCGGAATCTTCAAGGATATAATTCAACCTTTCCTCAGGAAAGGATGGATCAAGGGGCAAATATGCTGCTCCAGATTTAAGTACTCCTAAAACAACAACAATTTGTTCGAGCGAAGGAGGTAGATTTATTCCAACAAAATCACCCGGGGTTATTCCATCTTGTATCAACTTATTGGCAACCTGATTGGATAAAACATTAAGTTCGGCATAAGTTAAAAAGCTGTTGTTGATTATAACGGCGGTTTTATCGGGAAATTCCTCTGCCTTTTCCATAAAAAATTCATGTAAAAGTTTGTTCGGAATTTCAAAACAAGTATCGTTTATTTCATTTAACTTTGGTAAAGTAATCTCACAAACAGATTTAAAATTTTCTGTTTTTTCATTCGATTTTTGAAAAGTTTCATTAAGTAACCTTAATCTTTGTTGTTCATTGGTTATAGGAAACAAACTTGTATCATTTGGATTTGTCGAAATACCAACTTTTGAAGATATTATGTCAGAATTAAATTTAAGAGCCTTTCGATCAATTTTACCATTAATAGTTTTGGGTAAACCAACTCTAAAATCATAAAAAGCGGGGATCATATAGGATGGGAACCTTTCTTTCAGATATGATACAATATCTTCCTCTCGCAGATTTGATTCTTTTTGTTTATGAATAAAAACGTAAAGTTGAATATTGCCCTTTTGTCTCTCCATAGGTTTAACAACAGACTCTATTATTTCAGGTATTTTATTAATTTGAAATTCAATTTCTAACGGTTCAACCCGGTATCCCCTGATTTTTAACTGATCATCAATCCTGCCGTGAAATTCAATATTTCCGTCAGGCAACCACCTGGCCTTATCTCCGGTTTTAAACAGTTTTTCGCCAGAATTTAGAGGATTGTTAATAAATTTTTCAGCATTGAGCTCTGGTCTGTTGAGGTATCCATGAGATAATCCATCCCCCCCTACATGAAGCTCACCAAATGCTCCTATGGGTTGTAATTGTAAATGTTCATTAAAAATATATGCCGTTGAATTACTTATGGGTTTTCCGATAGGAATGTTATCCTGATATTCTTTTTGAATAATATGGCATGTGGAAAACGTGGTGTTTTCTGTTGGTCCATAGCCATTTATGATGGTGAGGGATGGAAACAGGTTCCGTATTTTAATTACATGCTCTATTGACAATACATCCCCTCCTGCCAATAAATACCGAAGATTCGCGAAAACACCTGGATTTAATTCTGTAATTTGAGTAAATATGGAAGAAGTGAGCCAAAGTACTGTAATATTATTTTTAATAATTTCCTTTTCAAGCTTATATGGATCAAGTAACACATCTTTATCAATAATAAATAGCGTACATCCATTTAGTAATGCCCCCCAAATTTCGAAAGTAGAGGCATCGAAACCTATTGCCCCAGTTAATAGTATATTATCATGTTCTTCGAGATGGATGTAATTTGTATTTAGCACTAATCTTAAAATGCCTTTATGTTTTATAATACTTCCTTTCGGTGTTCCTGTGGTTCCGGAAGTGTACATTATGTATGCAAAATCTTCCGGGCTGGAAAAGTAAGAAAGTGTAGTTGTTTTATTTTGCCAAATTGAATCGTCAATAGTAATTTTTTTAAACGAACCTGTTAATATACTTTCCTGATTTTTTGAAGTAATGATATACCTGCAAGCGGCATCATGGATTATATCTAATGTTCTTTGCAAAGGATATTCGGGATCGAGAGGCAGGTAATAACAATTAATTTTTAAAATGGCTACGATTGAAATAATCAATTCGTTTGATTTATCCATAAAAATACCAACAGGTTCTCCCACTTTTACTCCATTTCGAATAAGCTCCAACGCAAGTTGATTCGACTTTTCTTCCAGTTCTGAATAACTAACTTTTTGTCCATTATAACTAAGTGCAGGTTTCTTGGGTAATAAATCGCTTATTTGCTTTAATATTGAGCATACACCCACCTGAGGATATGGCACTTTGGTATTATTAAATTCCTTTAGAATATTAAACTGATTCTCATTTACAACGCGTAAATTATTGATATTTTCTTTGGTATTTTTTACAACTGAGTCAAGTAACTGTATATAACTCTCCCTAAGACTATTTATCGTAGATTCATCAAACAGGTCAATGTTATACTCTATTTCGCCCTTAATATCACCATTAATTTCCCACATGTAAAAAATAATATCAAAAGGTGCAACATCTTCCTTAATAATAAATCGCTCGCCTCGAAGATCTCCTGTTTTTATGGTTCCGGATAAATCTTTTGGCCAGACAAATGCTATTTGAAAAATGGAATTATATAATGGGGTTCTCTCCGGATTGACAATCTCTACTATTTTATCATAACCTATATTATTGTTTTCAAGCACATTGAATATTGTGGATTTTGTGTAGTTTAATAAATCCTCAAATGTGTTAATTCCTTCAAAATTAAAACGCAACGGAAGTGTATCTACAAAATATCCAAAAACATTCTCAATGAATTTGTATGGTCTGTCAGCAACCGGAGAACCAATGCAAAGATCGTTTTCACCACTGAATCTTTTTATTAACAGGCTGAACGCCGATAACATGGTAGTGAATACCGTTGTATTCCGACTCTTACTGAGAGCTATTATTTTATTAGCAATTTCAGTTGAAATTTTAATGGTCGTTTTTGCCCCCTTACCACTTGGTGGGTTTTTTCTGCTTCTATCCAAAGGAAAATTGGTATAGGCAGGGATTCCATCCAGATATCTTCTCCAAAATTCCAATGAATGAGAATTCTGTTGTAAAGGATTCTTTTCGAGCCATTTTGCATAATGGTACTGTTGAAATTTAATATCTTCCAGTTTAATATCTTCGGTATTTAATAAACTTTTATAAACAGAATTAAATTCCTTCAAAAAAATCCCCCACGAAATTCCATCAAATACCAAATGGTGAATGGTCATGTGAAATAACCATTCTGACCGATTGATTTTTAAAAGGTGCAGGCGAAACAAAGGTCCTTTCTCCAAATTAAACGCGAGCCTTGAATCAGCAACTATTATTTCATTATATTTTTTTTTCAACTCATTTTCCGGAAGTCGGTCTAAATCATATTCCTTAATTTTTATACTCTGATTCTGATTAATTGTCAGGTATGGTTCACCATCATCACTGTGAAACGTGGCAAAAATTATATCATGTCGTTTAAATAAGTATTCAATTGTTTTATGTAGAATATTTTCGTTTAAATCACCAGTGAATTTTAGAGTAAATGGAAGATTATAAGCCGGACTATTGATATTTAATATGCATAAATACCATAATATTTTTTGTGTTTCGGTTAATGGAAACCTCTCAGCATTTTCCGAATGAGATATATCATGTAATAATCCGGAACTATTCAGATTACTTACAGGAGTTTTTATTAATTCGGCTTGCTTTGAAATTGTTGGCAGATAAATTGAATCTTCATAAGCCATTTCAATCTCAAATTTATCTTCGATTCGCAACTTACCTTTCGTTTCGTGAATAATGCCTTTCTGATCCGTTAAATGAGTTTTTATGAATTCCGATTGAAGAGTGATGGTAGGCAAATTCATAAAATCTTTAAAGGAGATTTCAATCTCAAATTTTTCTTTAATCCGAACTATCCCTTTCATTGCAAGTATGGAATGTCCTCCCAATTCAAAAAAGTTGTCATGAACACTAATTGTATCAATTTCCAGAATTTCCTGCCAGATTTGTGTTAGTTTTTCAACAACAACATCTGTCACGGAGATATGTGAATAGCCTGACTCTTGTTTAACAGCAGAAACTTTTTTATTCCGAAGTGTGTGCTTTTTTTTATCACCACCTTTATTCATGCAATTTGGTTTTCGGATACGATTAAATTTAGAAAATGATTTTGTTAATCAGAAGAAATTTAAAAATGATTTGTAAAGATTATTTCAATAAATGATTTTACTATAGTATCATTCCTATAACAAATTGGTTGAAATCATATTTCCCATTAATTATTTCAGGTCACGATTAAGCAAAAATGGAGCCTTCCGAAAATTTCGAAAGGCTCCAATTGTTTTGGAAGAACTCAATTACTTATAGTTTATTTGTTAATAAGGCCTTAATTATTCCTATTCAGGCACACATGCTGCATCATATTTAAACCAGGTTCCCCACTGGGCTCCGCCAAAGGTTGCTCCCCAATATCCATCTCCCCAGGCTGTACCTCCTTCATCTGCGCATGGCACAGGCACACTGCTCACAGTCGGCTGGCCAACAATAAGCTGAACTGGCAGTTTATTTAAATCTATAGGTACAACGACAAAAACAATTTTTTCACCGCAATCAGGTTCAAATCCTTCACCATTTTGTTGTACCTCGCACACAATCGCATTTACCCTTTCCTGTTTCCAATCGAGAGGTAACTGATCAAAAAATGCATCGCCACCATCAATTAAATACCAAATGGCTGTCTGAATATCTTGCATGGTTATTGCTTCTGAAACAGTATTACCTTCATTTAGATATGGTGTACAATCATCGTTTTTCAGCTCAACAACAGTACCGACTTTGTAATTATTTATCAAATAATTAATTAGGTCGAAATTTTCAGGTTTTTTCACAGTGCCTGATGGTATTGGTTCATAGCTGGAATAAAGGAGTGCATCATATACAAGAGTTGGGTCAAGACCATATGAGGTATTAACACACCAGTTTTCATAAGTACCTGCTAATGCACCAGCATTAGCACCAGATATTGCCACCTCCAAATAACTGTTTGTGCCAGGATATGTAAATTTTACCTGAACCGGATCATTAGGCAGGTAAAATGCAAAACCCTCAATACCACCAAATTTTACAACTGAGAGGTGAATAGCACCTACGTTATCAAATTCCACCGGAATTTCATAGCGAGTTGTATATTCATCTGGTGTAATGTTGTATTCGAAACGTCCGGGAATTGGATTTCCATTTCTTGTTTGCGGTATATCTTCATCGGTACTTGCAAAGTGAATATGAATTTCTTCGATAACATACGGATACATGTCTGGTGTACCATCCTGATCCGAGTCTGTCAAGTCAATTATTACCTTGCCAGGTTCAAATTCCACGTAGCCCACTAACGTGCCAGCTTCTGCATTTCCAACTCCCATCCATAGTTGCATTTGTTTACCATCTAATGGTTCAATAGGATCTTGATTTACTACAATACAATATTTACCTTCAGCATCGAAAGTATTGGCATCGGTATTTCTGGTACCCGCCTTCTTAAGTTCTACATTGTCAACTTCCAAAGACTCCATGTCTTTGTCGCATCCAGCCAGTAAAAAGCTAAATGCAATCATCATTGTGAATAGTTTTTTCATAACATTTCAAATTTTAATTAATACTAAAAGACCTTTTTAAAAACCAAGGAACAAACAAAATTGTCATTTGTTCTTTTTTGTTCGTGTAAATTATTTCTTATGTTGTTTTTCCTTTATTAATAATCACATAACAATTTACGACAAACACCAACAATATCAAAATTAAAATATATCATTCTTTTTCATTGTTTTAGGTTAAACACCATTTCAGACATAGTTCAAGCTATATGCCACAATGCTTATAATGCATATAGCCAGGGGTTTGTAACTTTTTTGTTGCGTTTGTTAAAGTCTTAAAATGGGACATTCTATCGGTGTGAAAAACCTCTTATGATCAAAATATAAATTTCTGATTATCGACAAAATTTTTTTTTTAATATATTGCCACAGTTCTGCTAAACTCTAGTTCTCAATTAGTTACCGATGTTCTCAAGTTTTTGTCATGTACTTAATACATTTCTACATATTATAAACCTGTTTTTATCTTTACTAAAGTGGTATTTATTTGCCCTGTTCTTTTCAAAAGGTGACAAAAACTCTATAAGACTTGAAACTGATTCCTAAAATATGGAAAGCTCAATTTCATAAAGTTTTATTCCCGGGTCAACTTCCAGCCTATCGTTAAAACCTTGAGTCCGGGCTTCTAATGTTCCGCAAAATACCTCACTCATAATTTTCAGAATTATAATTGTCCAGAACACGTTGAAGACTAATTGCTAAATCTTCCACATTAGGCATTTCGAACATGTCAACATGATTTCCTGGAACCATGTGTTTACGAATACCTTTGAGAGCCATTTTTTTCCACCCAAGAAACTTGTGATCATGCACAAAATTAACTTCTTCTTTAGCTCTAAATAAATCTATAACAATGTCTTGGGGGACTATAGTATAGCGTTCGGTGGCTAGGTTGTGATTGGTTAGCATCTTTAATGGAACATTAAACTGCATTTCATACTGTTTACCTTTCCCATATTTGAGCCTTAAAGAATATCCTATAAAAAGTTGTTTAAGCAACTCAACCCTTCGTTTAAAATTCTTTTTATTGCTAAACATGTTAAGTAGGAGGTAAACCATTTTCCCCGAGAGAAATAATGTATAAACAATTTTTTTCTTTATAGGGTTACTGTAATAATAATTAGGATAAACATATGTGTCGAATTGTGCAAGAATGGATACTGTTCGCCCTTGTGCTTTAAGTTGTCTTGCCATTTCATAAGCAACAATACCTCCAAAAGAAAATCCGGCCAGAGCATAGGGTCCTTTTGGATTTGCAGCAATAATTTCAGAAACATAATCAGTAGCCATTTTATGGAGACAGTCATGGGGTTCTGTAATCCCATCCAGACCTCTTGATTGCAAAGCGTAAACAGGCTGATCTTTATGCAACAATTGAGCTAATTTGTCAAAATGCAGTACATTGTGATTAGCTCCGTGCACTATATATAAAGCTGGCTTAGTTCCTTCTGGTTTTAAGGGCACTAATGAATTCCAAGTAAAGAATTCACTATCCATGTAGGCTGCAAATTTTTTAATGGTTGGATGTTTTAATAAACCCACGAGCGGTAATCTTTTTCCAGTTTCTTTTTCCAGTTTTGCCATTACTTTTACACCAACAAGAGAATGACCCCCAACCTCAAAAAAATCGCTATTAACATCAATTTTATCTATTTTTAAGCACTCTTGCCATATAGCTGAAATAATCTTTTCTGATTTGGTCGAGGGTGGAGTAAAACTAGTTTTTTTGGTTTCGTTCGGTAAATTATTCAGTAAAGCTTTACGATCAATTTTACCATTAAGAGTTTTAGGAAATTCTTCTAGCAAATTAAATTGCAGGGGTACCATGTGTGCAGGAAGCTGTTCCCTTAAAATTCGCTTCCAGGCACTCACTTGATCGGGATGCTGGCTTCCCATATCTGATGGAATTAGGTAAGCAACCAAACGGTCTTCATTCAATAATACAATCGAGGACTTTACTCCTTCCAATGAATCCAACACTTGTTCAATTTCACCTAGTTCGATTCGATGTCCCCTAATTTTTATCTGTTGGTCTATGCGGCCCAAACATTGAATTTCACCAGATGGAAGCAACTTGGCCAAATCCCCGGTACGATATAAAACTGCACCTAGGTCTGATTCGAAAGGATTATCAATAAACTTTTCAGCAGTTAACTCTTTTCTTTTCCAATACCCTTTTGCTACGCCATCTCCTGCAATGCATAGCTCTCCAATTTTACCGGGTTCTACCAAATGACCCTGCTCATTTACGATATACATTTGAGTGTTGGCAATAGGTCGGCCTATGGTAATCAAATCATCGTCCTTCGAAATTTTTTTAATAGCTGACCATATGGTTGTTTCAGTCGGACCATACAAGTTCCAAAGCTCATTTACCTTTTCCAATATGTTTTTCGCTAATACCATTGGTAGTGCTTCTCCCGTGCACAATGCTTTTATTGGTAAATGTTCATCCCAGCCAGCATCTAGAAGCATTTGCCAGGTTGCAGGAGTTGCCTCCATCATGGTTATAGCCTCCTCTTTTATTACTTCTAACAGCAAACGGGGATCCTTAGCTGTATCTTCATTTGCCAATACTAGTTTAGCCCCTTTTAAAAGTGTAGCATACAACTCGAATCCGGCTATATCAAATGATATAGTGGTTATGGAAAGTAATTTATCTGTTTCTTGGATACCTGGTTTTTCCAGAACGCTAAATAGTAAATTAACTAAATTCTTATGTGTCACGGTTACCCCTTTGGGTGTACCGGAGGACCCTGATGTGTAGAGTAAATAGGCTACTTGGTTATTGTCTGCCACTAGATTTACTGGTGTATCAGGGTACTTTGGTAGATTTGAAAAAATAGATTTTATAAACAATATTTTTGCGCCAGATTCTAACAATGGCGAAGATGTTTTAGTTGTAATCATGAATTTGGTCTCCGAATCCTTCAACATAAATTCTAGTCTCTTTTTTGGATAATCAGGATCCAAAGGAACATAAGCAGCACCGCACTCCATAATGGCAATCAAAGCTACTATCAATTCAATAGAGCGTGGTAGTAAAACTGCCACAAAATCACCTGGGCAAACTCCTTGTTCCACTAAGAAGTGAGCCAATTGGTGGGACTTTTTTTCCAAACTTTCATAGGTGATAAACGAATCACCAAACTTTATAGCTTGCTTAGAAGGAGTATTTTGAGCTTGCTTTGTGATTAGTTCATGCAAGGGCAATTGTGGAAATGGGGCATGGGTATCATTCAAATCTAAATAGGCCGAAAAATCTACCTTAATAATGTTACCAATTTCAACACTTGGATTTGCTACTATTCCATGCAGCACTTCTTTGAAAGAAGCCATCATTTGCACTATAGTGGCCGGCTTAAAAAGAGAAGTGTTATAGGACCATTCTAAAATAAGTTCATCTTCTGTTCCCATAGCATTTAAAAAAAGCTCAAACGCTTCATAGGCCCTGGGATTACTCTTTAACTTAAAACTTAAGCCATTAAATGCAACTGCATTTGCCATGCCTATATCAATATTGAAAATAATTGGAACTATTGGTACCCTTGATGGATCTCTTGAAATTGCAAGTTTTTGAAGTAATTGTCCAAAGCTAAACTGTTGATGTTCGTAAGCATTAAAAATTTCTTCTTTCCTGTTTTTTAAATATGCATTGAATGGAATATCAGCAGCAAGCTTACTTCTTAAAGGAAGCAAGTTCACGCAATGCCCTACTAATTGGGTCTTACCACTATTGGACTGACCAGCAGCCGGCAGCCCTAAAACCAAATCATCCTGACCTGTTTTATGATATAGAAAAACCTCAAAGGCAGCCAGTAAAGTAACCACAAAACTTGCTCCAGACTGTATGCCAACTTTTTTTAGACCAGCTACCAAGTCCCTATCAATTCCAAAATCTAAGCGATTACTCTTAAAAGTTCGTAATTTAGGGCGTGGAAAATCGGTAGGCAGGGAGACGGTTGGAACAGATGTTTCATATTGTTTAAGCCAATACTTTTGGGTTATTACAAATTCAGGACTTTCAATAAATTCCAGTTCTCCCCCTGCATAAGAACTAAAGGTTTCAGGTTGTGGGACATCCGGTGTTTTGCCTTCTATATAAGCAGAATAGAAACTGCCTAATTCTTCGAGTATGATACCCATAGACCAACCATCGCATATGATGTGATGTGCAGTGAGTACTAATTGATGTTCCAGTTCTGAAAGTTTTAGTAACCTAATCTTTAACAATGGGCCTTTAGCCAGGTTAAAAATATAATTGGCTTCTTCCGATAAATAATCTTTTATTGCTTTATTTTTCTCCGCTTCACCAAGCTCGGAAATATCGTGATAATCAGGTTCTATTGAAACCTCCTGAAAAATTGTCATAAAACGTCCGTCGGGGCTAATGGTAGCTCTTAATGCCTCATGTCTTCTTACCAATTCTTTAATGGCAACCTCTATGGCAGCTATATTCAAGTCACCCTTTAAGATAAGGGAAACAGATTCATTGTACGCTCTGTTGGCATCTTCGCCACCTAACATACAGGCCGTCCAAATTTCAGCCTGAGGTTGTGTAACAGGGATTATACAAACTATTTTTGGCCCGTTGAAAGGATTGAACGAAGTCGAAGTAGTTGTTTTAGTAATTGGCTGTTTCATTTATGTAACCGTATTCGTTTTTAAAATTTCTAAAATTGATTGATTATTTTACAAATCGATTTTACGATATTCACCATTGTTTTCTTTGTCCGCTACAAACCATGCCGGATTTCCGTTCTCATCCATACCAAGCTTAGCCCCCGGACATGGTGGAGTATTTAATTTATCTATAGAAGTTTTAGTTTTTGTATTTTGTGTTTTAGATGTAAAATTGGATGATTGCGAATTTAAAAAACCAGCAGCAACCAACTCGTTAACAGATGCAAGTAATACTGTTTTAATTTGTTTAATATCTTTTTCCAGAAAAGCATTCGTCATAAAACATGGAAACCCATCCCAAATGTGAATACCTTTTTCTCTCATCAAAACAAAAAGCAACTCTGAATAAGGTATTTCTTCCAGGAATTTTAATCGCCACAACGAACCAAAATACGTTATTTTGATAGGAAGGCCCTGTTTTTCAAACATATTATTGAGATCTATAGCCAAGCCTTTGGTCATAGCCGTTAATTTGTTTTGAAGGTCTATTCCCTGCTTTTTCATAAAAATTAAGGATGCCTTCGCTGCAGCAAGCGCAAGTGGGTGGCGAACAAATGTGCCAGCAAAATAAGTAACACCTACTTCCGGTATGGAGTTGTCACCATATTGCCAATATCCACCATCAAGCGCATCCATGTATTTTTTATAACCCAAAATAGCACCAATAGAGATACCTCCACCTATAACTTTTCCATAGGTAGCAATATCTGCTTTAATTCCAAACAATGCTTGTGTACCACCTGGATGCATACGGAAACCTGTAATTACTTCGTCAAAAATAAGCACAGTTTCTGATGCTTTGGTAATCTCACGGACTTCTTTCAGGAACTCTACAGGCTGAAACTCCGGTCTGCGACTTTGTACTGGTTCTACAAGAATTGCAGCGACTTCATGCGCACGATTACGAATTATGTTTAAACTTTCATCTGTACCATAGTCCAGCACTAAAATATTTTGAACGGAATCTGATAAAATTCCAGCTGCTGCTGGGAACGTTTTCATTTTTTTTGATCCTCGCACAAGTGCTTCGTCATTTATTCCATGGTAAGATCCTGTAAAAGCAATGATAAGTGAACGCCCAGTGACTGTTCTGGCAATACGCATAGCCCCTAAAACTGCTTCTGAACCCGTATTGCAAAGGGCTGCCCGTTCATGGCCAGTAAACTCACAAAGAAGTTCGCAAACTTCTCCCGCTAAGGGATGTTGCGGTCCCACCTCAAAACCAAGTTCTATTTGTTTATGAAGGGCTTCTTTTATAAAATCAGGTTGGTGACCAAACATGCATGAACCAAAGCCATTTAGAGTGTCGATATACTCATTGCCATCCAAATCCCAAAGGCGGTTGCCCGAAGATTTCTCAATAACAATGGGATATACAAGCTCTTTCGTTAATGGCTTAAAGCCAGACACCACTCTTGGATCAGACATGTGCTGACGATGTTCCTGAGTGTAGGTTTTACTGCTTGTAGTTTTACTATTGTAGCTAAGAATTAATTTTTTTAAAAAGGCTCCTTGCTCCTCATTTAACTCTAATGATTGCCTCTCAATTCTTGGCGAGGCACCAAAAGGTTTCTTGTGTTCTTTGATCTCTTCTTCAGTCAGTGATTCTGATGACGAATTAGTTGTTAACTTTATCTGTTCAATTAGTGGTTCTTGAACCACTGAAGGAGTTGAACTATTTCCTTTTAACAATTCCAATTGTTTTCCTAACAATTGAAGTTGTTGGGCAATAAGATCTATTGCAGTATTATTATTAGTTTGAGCAAAATTATTAAAAGAGCTTGTTTGTATTGAGTTACTCGAGACTAAATTAGGAGCTGATACTTTGTCAGGCGCTGGAGGTACAGGAACAAAACGCTCTGGTGGTAAATTTTTATCCAAATAGTTTGCCAAAAGATTTGGTGTGTTTAATTCGTCATTTAACTGACGAAAGGTGATAGGCGTTTTAAATTCATTTTTCAAAGTTATCGCCATTTGTGTTAAAACAAGTGAATCAAGACCCAATTCGAGAAAACTATGGTTGTATTCAGAAGATTTTAACTCCATACCAGAGGTATTCAAAACGATATCTGAAACTTTTTCCAGAATCATCATTTTCCTATCAGGTTGTTCAATTGTTTTCATTTGAGATTGTATCGATTGATTTTTAATAGGTTCAATTAATTTATTCATGTTTTCAGCAGATACTTCATTTAATGGCGGATCTATCCAACAAGGTTTACGATCAAACACGTATGATGGCAGCAAAACTTTTTGCCTGGATTGGCCACTGTAAAATGCTTTCCAGTCTGGCTCAATCCCATTTAGCCAAAGTTGTCCTAAAGCAGATAATACGGTGTGATAGGAATTTTCATTTTCACCTGGCACAACCAAACTTGCAATTGAAGTTGCTGATTTTGATTTCTTTTTTTGTTGCGATAAAGTGGTTAACGCACGACCAGGACCAACTTCTAACAATACGATATTCTCTAATCCAAGAGCTGTTTCCATAGCGTCCGAAAAACGCACAGTAGCACGCAAATGATTTGTCCAATATTGAGGATCAGTAGCTTCTTTGTCGCTCAGCCATGTTCCGGTTACAGTTGAAATAATAGGAAGTCGAGGAGCATTTAAAGTTACTTTTTTAACTTCAGATTCAAACATACCCAGAATAGGATCCATCATTTTAGAATGGAATGCATGACTGGTTAAAAGCAATCTATTTGGAATTTCCTTCTCCTCTAAAATTTTAGCAAAGGTTTCAATTGGCTTATCTTCTCCAGAAACAACACATAACTGGTCAGAATTTACAGCAGCTACTGAAAGTGTTTCAGGAAGAATTTTTGATAGAATGTCATAAGATGTTCTAACTGATAACATACTGCCACCAGGAAGATTACTCACCAATTTACCTCGAACAGCAACCAGTAGTAGTGCATCTTTTAAAGTGAATACGCCAGCCAAAAGAGCAGCTACAAATTCACCAATACTATGTCCACAAAGATGAGTTGGTTTAATTCCCCAACTCATCCAAAGTTCAGACAAGGCATATTCTACAACAAACAAAGCTGGTTGTGTATATTGGGTATCTTTTAAACGGATTTCTGCTTCGGGAGAATTATTTTCAGGATAAATAATATTACGGATATCAAAATTAAAAGCTTCCGATAATATTTCAGCACATTGATTTACTGCTTCACGAAACACGTCTTCATGTTCATAAAGTGCTTTACCCATTTGTAAATATTGTGCACCCTGTCCGGGGAAAAGAAATGCCAAATTGTTAGGTACAACTTTCAAATCAGATGTTTTTACAGTTGTTGTATCATCTAACAATAGTTGATTAATGGCGTTTTCTGAATTATTCGCTAAGGTAAAACTACGTTTACTGAATGTATCTCTGGTAACACTAAGTGAATATGCTACATCTGCTAATTTTATCTCAGTTGAAGATTTAATATAATTGCCCAAAGCTATTTTATAACCTTCAAGGCTCTTGTCTGTTTTTGCTGACCAGGTTAGTAATTGTAATGGCTTATTTTCTCCTGAAGCTGGTTGATTGGCTTCAAACTCCTCTACTATAACATGTACATTGGTACCTCCAACACCAAAGGAGCTGACACCTGCACGTCTTTTTCCTTTCCATTTCCAATCGCTAAATGTGTTATTTACAAAGAAAGGACTGTTTTCAAAATCAATAGCTGGATTCGCTTTTTCGTAACCTAAAGATGCTGGTATTTTTTGATATTTTAAGGCTAACATGGTTTTTATGACTCCTGCAACTCCTGCAGCAGCTGTTAAGTGTCCCATATTACTTTTTATAGAACCTATAGCGCAATAACCATTTAAGGATTGTTTGCCAAAGGCCATTTGCAGTCCTTCTATCTCAATGGGATCTCCAATTGGGGTTGCTGTGCCATGGGTTTCAACATAGCTAATATCAGAAGGGGATATTTGCGCATCTCTGAGCGCTCTGGATATTACATCAGCCTGGCCTTCTGCACTTGGCGCTGTAAAACTTCCCTTACCACCACCATCATTATTTATTCCGACTCCTTTTATTACCCCATAAATGAAATCTCCATCTACTTTTGCGTTTTCCAACCTTTTTAAGAGAATAACTCCAGCACCATCGCTAAAAACTGTTCCTTTTCCATTGGCATCAAAAGAACGACAATGTCCATCTGAACTCAACATTGCTCCCTCTTGATACAGATGTCCGCTGTAGATAGGAGCAGTTACACTAGCCCCACCTGCTATTGCGATGTCGCATTGGTTATTTCTTATAGCTTCAACTGCTTCAGCAACGGCTAACAAAGATGTTGAACATGCCGAATGAACACTTACTGCTGGTCCTTTAAGATTCAAATGGTAAGCCGTACGGGAAGATATATAATCCTTTTCGTTAACTGAGTCCACCTGAAGGATTCCTACTTGATTTAACAGTTCTTTATTAGGCAATATATTGTTTTCAAAGTAAGAATTTCTGCCTTTTCCTGCATATACTCCTATACTTCCTTTATAATGTGAGGGAAGATGTCCGGATTGCTCGAGAACTTCCCAGGCGATTTCTAAAAATAATCGTTGTTGTGGATCCATTGATTCTGCCAATTTTGGATTGATGCCAAAAAAACGAGCATCAAATTCTTTAGCAGAAGGTACAATTCCTCTAGCGGCAACATATAAGGGATCATTTCGTAATTTTTCCGAAATACTTTTATCTAGTTCTTCTTGAGAAAAAAAAGAAATAGTTTCCTTACCTTCTTTAAGAATCTCCCATAATTCTTCAATGGATAATGCTCCTGGAAATCTTCCTGCCATTCCAATAATGGCTATATCTCTAGGTGATTTGTATCCTTCTGGTTTTGGATTATCTAAAGTTGCGTCAGTTGGTTTTTCTATCTTAAAATAATTGGATATTTCTGAAATAGTTGGATATTGATAAATTTTTGTTACTGGTACCTTCATGTTCAAGCTTTGACTCATGAAAGCGGCTACTTTTTGAGTTAAGAGTGAGGTTCCTCCCATTTCAAAAAAATTGTCATCAATTCCAATACTTGGTACATTGAGCTGTTCACTCCAAATGGATGCAATATTTTTTTCAAGTTTAGTTCGAGGTTTTTTCAACAAAGGAGCAGAATCTGGTCTTACATACTCAGGTCGAGGAAGAGCTTTCTTGTCAATTTTCCCATTTGATGTGATAGGAAAATCTTCAACCCACATAAAAATGGAGGGTATCATAAAATATGGAAGTAATTCTTCCAGTTGTTGTCGAATAAAATTGGCATCACCCTTGGTTTCTTTGGGTTGCAGATAGGCTACCAACTGAGTTTCTCCTTTCAGGTGATTACTTGCCAGCACTATAGCTCGTTTGATATCCGGGAGCAAATTTAATTTCGATTCAATTTCACCTAATTCTATTCTATGTCCTCTTATTTTAACCTGATCATCTTTCCTTCCAATATATTCAATGCTTCCATCTGGTAACCTTCTGGCAAGATCACCCGAACTGTACATCCGTTCTCCTTTAATAAAAGGATTGGAAACGAACTTCTGGCCAGTCAATTCTGGCCGATTGAGATAGCCTCTGGCTAACCCCTTACCAGAAATATATAATTCGCCCACTACACCTACCGGTTGAAGTTTTTTAAATTCATTTAGTATGTAAACAGATAGTGTAGGAATAGAATTCCCTATGTTACTTATATTATTATCTATATCATATTCATCAATTTCTTTATAAGTAACATGCACTGTGGTTTCTGTAATTCCATACATATTAATGAATTTGACATCAGGATATTGAATATACCACTTTTCTAAGTGTTTTGGGAAAAGCGCTTCTCCACCAAAAATAATATAACGTAAATTCAAACTTACTTCAGAATTATTTGTACTCTCCATTAGGTTATAAAATGCGGAAGGTGTTTGGTTTAAAACGGTAATGCCCTCTTTATCAACCATAGAAATGAATTCAAGGGGATCTTTAGCAATCAATTCTGAAACAATTATTAATTTGCCACCAAATAATAACGCACCATACATTTCCCAAACCGAAAAATCAAAACAAAAGGAATGAAACATACACCAGACATCATTTTCATTGAAGTCAAAAAGTGGAGCGCTGTTGAAAAATAAACGAACAACATTTCGATGCTCAATCATTACTCCTTTGGGGTTACCAGTAGTACCAGATGTATAAATTATATAACATAAACTATCTGGACTTATATTAATTTTTTCTGGTTTATTTAAAGAATAAGTTTTTATATTATTAATAAAGTCATTTAGTAAAGAACTATTAATTATTGTTTTGCATTGGCTATCATTTTGTATATATTCTTTTCTTTGTTCAGGATAATTAGGATCAATTGGAATATAAGCAGCCCCTGACTTTAGAACACCTAATAAACATATTATTATCCATTCACTTCGATCAAGCATTACAGCAACCAAATCAGTTGCATTTACTCCATGTACGTTTATTATATAGTTTGCGAATTGATTTGACAACTTATCTAACTCATTGTAAGTAATTTCTTTATTTTCAAAAACTACGGCTATATTATCAGGATTTTTATTTGCTTGCTCAAGGAATAAATCTACTAATGTTTTCTCTTTTGGATAATCTACTATCTCACTACTAAGAGTATTTAGCAAAAATTCCCGTTCTTCATCCTTTATATAGTCAATTTCCCCAATTCTTACATTTGGATTATTTATAAGTTCAGATAAAAGCTGCTTGTAATGAGAGATCAATTTCTCAATCATATCAAAACCATAAATATTAGTGTTGTAAGTTATTTCAAAAACGAGCTGTTTATCTACCTCTTCAAATGTAATTTTTATATCAACTTCTGAAAACAATTTGTCTTCATTATCCATCTTGTCGGATAAAACTTTGGGAGACAACATTATGTTGAACAAATCATTAGGGTTTTTGTTAGAACCCCTTGTGAGGTCATCTTTCAAATAAGTAAATGGGTAGTTACCGTGCTTGAAGTCAAGCAAAATGGACTCTTTAACTCTTTTATATAGTTTGCTAAAATTTTCAAAGGGGTCTATCTCTGAACGAAAAAAAAGAGTGTTTTCCCATAACTCCACCTGGCTATTCAAATCTGAATTGCTAACATGTGCTCCCAATAAAATATCTTTCTGAGAGGTATATCTATAAAATAGTACATTCCAGGATGTCAAAAGACAAATAAACAAATTACCCTCATGTTTAATAATGAAAGATTGCAGATCTTTTGTTTGCTTCTCTGATAGAGAGAAACGAATACTTTTGGCACTATAGGTTTTAACTATGTGAGGTGACTTTTTGTTTGGCAGATTTACTATCGATTGTAATCCTGACAACCTGTTAAGCCAATAATCTCTTTGGAGATTACTAATTGTATTATTTTTGTTTGACGCTATCATTCAAATAAATATTAACTGTTAATTTGTTATTATACCAGTAATTCGACTCAACTGCGATTCTTAGCTGTCAAAATAATTAGGCATATCTAAAAACACATCATGTTGTTGATAATTTTAGGCCTTTGAAATTTATTGAATCCAATTTAACAACGAAAAACCTTTATATCGCTATTGATAGACAAAACAACTAATTTTTTAACAGAAAACAATAATTGTAAAAGGTTTATTTTAGTTTTTAGCTCCAATAAATGTTTGAATATTAGTGCCTTCAGCCCAATGTTTTTGTGAAAAATGCCATACACTAAAGCCTGTATCTTTAAAAAGCTTCGGGTAATTATGTGAAAATGCCCATTCACGTCCATAAACTTGAGAATTGGGATTTGTTTCAAAATTGTGTTTAGTACTATTAGGCTCTATTGCAACAAAGATGGTTTTACCCAAGGCGTTAATTTGCCTCAAGAAATCTTGTAAGCGCAGCTCGGTAAAATATTCTAAAACACCTCCAGAAGTGACAAAAATAGTATTATCGTGCCCGTGTTCTTTTACCCATTCAAAACCATCTGAGGTCACAAACTCAAGTCGATTATTGTTACTAAATTTTTTATTATTTATTTCTATCTGAACAGGACTAAGATCTAAACCAACAAAATGATTAATTTTAGGAAATTCTGAACTGAGATAATTTAGTACAGCGCCATTTCCAGTTCCAATTTCTACCAGTGTGTTAAATTCTTCAGATTGGTTTGATAATTCTTTTTTAAGTAAATCGAATATAAAAGTACAATTTGGCAGAAAATCAGTTTTAAATAAATCTTCTGATTGTGATAACCACTCCGTGCCTTTATTGGCCCAATAAGATTGATGTAATTTCGCTATTGTATTGTAATCTTGTCTCTTTTCAAGCTTTTTAAAAATCGCCGCACGCATAAAACGTTCCGGTATACTCATATTATTATTAACGACTACAGTTAATCCATTTTTTGATAATTGGCGCGCCTTTTTTGGGAGAAGAAACACAAGCACATTTCCGAATGGTACTGAAAGTAAATCAAATATTCCTCTTAGAAGTTGATATAGAATAGCTTTTATTTTTCTTTTCATCGGTTGCTGTATATAGATATTCAAAAAAATATAGATTTAACTACGATAAATGTAATTTTCAAGTATTGTACAGGTGTTTTTTAGTTTTTCGCACCAATAAACGTTTTAATTTCATTCCTCCCCCAGGGTTGTTGTGAAAAATGCCATAAACTAAAGCCTGCATTTTTGAAAAGCTTTGGATAGTTATGAGAAAATGAGGGTTCATTCCCATAAAGTTCAGAATTAGGGTTTGTATCAAAATTGTGTCTACCACCATTAGGTTCTATAGCTATAAAGAAAATTTTACCTAATCGGTTTATTTCGTTCAAAAATTCTTGCAAACGTGTCTCCAGAAAATATTCTAAAACACCTCTAGATGTTACAAAAATAGTATTACTTTGGCCGTATTCTTTAACCCAATCAAAAGCATCTGAGGCCACAAAATCAAGCCTTTTGTTATGAATGAACTTTTTTTTATTTATTTCAATTTGGTCTAGACTAAGATCAATACCAATAAAACGATTAATGCCAGGGAATTCTGAACTGAGATAATTTAGTACATCGCCATTTCCAATTCCAATTTCTACCAGTGTGTTAAATTCTTCTGATTGATTTGATAATTCTTTTTTAAGTAAATCGAAAATAAAAGTATCGTTTGACAGAAAATCATTTTCAAAAGCAACTTCAGTTTCTAAAAATAATTCCGTAGCATTTTTACTGGTCCAAAATTTTTGATGCATTTCCGCTATTGTATTGTAATCTTGTATTTTTTCAAGTTTTCTTACAAGTGCAGCACGCATTAACCTTTCCGGTATATTCATATTATTTTTATTCTTATGTACTAGCGTAATTCTATTTCCTGATAGTTGGTGCGCCTTTTTGGGTTGAAAAAAGACAAGAATATTACCCAGTGTAATGACAAGTAGTTTAACAAAAACTGTTCTTATTTTATCTATCATAACAAAAATATTAAAAAATAATTAGGGTATCTTCTATAATAGCTTTGGATTATTATAGTAGATACGGCAAGTATAATTCACTCCATCAGTTAATTTTTTACATTGAAACTGTTATCGAAAGCTTAATGTTTTTAATTAAAATTCATTAAATTTTTTCAAGAAAGATCGTTAATGTCGATTTCAATTTTGGTTACACGTAACCGATAGGTTGCATTCTGAGGTACTCGGTCGTTTTTGATTTCCTTTTAAAATTCGCAAATATATCGGCAACAACATTTGGCGAATACCCCATAACTGAAGCAACTTCTTGTATCGGGTATTTGTTTTCCCATGCGTACCACATGAGATCAAGAGTTTCAAATGGCAATTGAAAAAAGAAATCTTCCTGAGTTTGCTCTGCCGGATACGTATCCGTTGTTGGTGTACGTTTAATAATTTCTTCTGGAACACCCAAATATCTTGCAAGTTCGTAAACCTGAGTTTTATACAAATGGCCAATGGGCATTACATCGGCTCCACCATCACCATATTTGACAAAGAATCCCTGTTGAACCTCATGCTTGTTTGGTGTTCCGATAACAGCATAATGATTTGCCTCGGCATAGTAATAAAGCATTGACATTCTGCTTCTTTGCTTAAAATTGGATGCTGCCACAATTTGTAAATATGCTCTGATGGGCAGCATCTTGCTTTCAACTGCTCCGTTTGCAAAATATACTGTTACATAAAAAATGGGGGGCAGTTTCATATTTGAAATATTTTGTTTGATTTCAATCTTGAATTTATCCTTTCCAGGATTAAAATCAGAAACCACGCTTTTTACGGCCTCGTCGCGTCTGCTATAACATCTAAAACCTGCCAATGCATCTGTCAGGTTCTCTTCAATTGTTTTAACATTGAATCTGCTGGCAAGTTCCAATGCAAGCATTTTACTATCCGGACTCGAATCGTTCTCGGGCATCATTATCCCAATAACTTTATCAGAACCTAAGGCCTGAACGGCTAATGCAAGTGTTACAGAAGAATCAATCCCTCCGCTTATTCCAACGACAGCTCCTCTTCTTTTTAAAACATGAATTACATCGTTCCTGAGTTTTTCAGCAATTTCTATTGTAGTTTGTTCTACACTATTTAATTTTATAATGTCTTTCGAAAATGCAAGTTTTGTTGTCATGGTAATTTTAATTGTAATTTGATTCAGATCTTACATTGCAATTAATTAAATCATTATTGTTCAGATGTTTAAAATCATTGATAAACTGTTTATACAGAAGTTGAGTTGAAATAACTGCGGTAAGTGCCATATTATCTATTTCAGAATATGACTTCCCCGAATTCATCTTAACCAGTAATTTAGAAACAGAATTGACACTAAAAATTCCTGCATTTAATAATGATTCCACAGAAAGAACTTCCTTAATATAATCAGGAGCATCAACTCCAAGAAAACTACTTAAAATAGGCGCCCTGTAAGCCTGTTTGGGTCTGTTTAATATTTCTTCAGGTAATCTTCCTATCATCATTTTCTTTAGCAATACCTTTTCATTCAGCCCCTTAAGTTTGTAATCAGGAGGTAAAGAAGCACAGAACTCAATAATTCTGTAATCCAGAAATGGATATCTGCCTTCCACCGAATTTGCCATTCCCATTCTGTCGCCTTGTGATGACAATAAATATCCCGATAAAAAAACAGAAATTTCAATAAATTGTGACTTTGCAAGTGGGTCTAACTTATCCAGCTTACCGTCAAAGTTTGAAAACAACTTAAGGTATGGATCGAAAGATTTAAGCTTTTCCTGTATTTCCTTGCTAAAATGCTTTGTAATATTCGATGAATTTTTCCACCTTAACAGATGAGAATAAACCGGGGAATCAGTTTCATCAAGTTTATAACCGAAAAACATTTTTAACGCATTATAATTTGCATTCTGTAATGAACTAATGTATGGATAAAGTTTTTTCAACAACAAAGGCCGAATCCTTGAGTTTTTATCTTTCGACCAAAAATGTCTGATTTTGTTTTCCTTAAAAATATCGTATCCGGCAAGTAATTCATCAGCACCTTCACCCGTAATTACTACTTTAATATTATTTTCCATTACTTTTTTGGAAAGACTGTACATTGGCGATGGAGACGTTCTTAAAAGCGGTATTTCGCTATGCCAAACTACCTGTGGAAAATTGTCTGCAATTTCTTTTGAGCTACATTCAAATCCTAAATGATTTGTATTGAAATATTTTGATGCTAAATTTTGGAAGTTCGATTCATCAAATTCATCTTCTTTAAATCCAACGGAAAATGTTTTCAAAACATTTGGTTCTATGTCTTTAATAAATGCTGTTGTAACACTTGAATCCAAACCTCCGCTTAAATACGCTGCAACAGGGACATCAGCGCGAAGTCGGATTCTAACTGAATCTTTAAACAGTTCACTAAAATCGGAAATAGCATCCTCAAAACTGCCTTTGTAATAATTATTTGGAGTCGCAAAATTAAGTTCCCAAAATTTTTGAACTTTTAATTCGCCATCCTTTATTTTCATAAAATGACCGGGCGGACATTCTCTAATTCCCTTAAAAACAGTGTTGGGTGTAATTGTTGTCCAAAAAGTAAAAGTTTCTGCCAGTCCTTCAAATGAAATTTCCCGGCCTACTTTTGGATGTTCAAAAATGGCTTTAATTTCAGAACCATAAACAAATAAATCTGGTGTATTATAATAGAAAAGAGGTCGAATTCCAACTCTGTCGCGCGCCAGAAACATTTCCTGCTTATTTTTATCCCAAATTGAAAACGCAAACTGACCGTTTAATTTTGGAAGACAACTCTCACCATATTCTTCATATAAATGTACTAAAACTTCAGTGTCACTATAAGTTCTGAAATGATGACCTTTTTCCTCCAGCTCCTTTCTTAATTCAATGTAGTTGAAGATTTCTCCATTAAACGCTATCCACAAAGTTAAATCTTCGTTTGGTAAAGGTTGCTGCCCTCCATGAATATCAATAATACTGAGTCGAACACTACCAAAACCAATATTTTCACCAATATATATTCCGCATTCATCCGGACCTCTGTGCCGAATGCGTGTAAGCATCCTGTTAATTAGTGATGCATCAGGACTTTCATTTTTATCAAAATATCCGGCAATACCACACATATCATGGTAAGTTATTGAGCATTTGTTTTTCTGGTTACAAATGCTGCAATGGCATTTATCGATTCAAAATTTTCCTCTAACAGCTCGTCATCTGCCACCTCGACTCCTAATTCTTCTTCTATATAACTAATTAGAGATAGAAAACCTAATGAATCAAAAATACTTTCTTTAAAAACCAGAGTATCTTCTTTTATTTTTTCTTTATCTGTAAAAGTGGTTTCTGAGATAAAATTTCTCAATTGCTCAGTTAATTTAGCGGAATTTTCCATATTTTGATGTTATTAAAAATTTACTTGAAAGAAAAGGTGATTGAATTCAATTCTTTATTTACTTTTCAAAGTCTTCTAATATTCACTAATTTGCGATACCCGAATATCATTAGTGCTAATATAAGCCGAACCAAAAGACCATCCTGCACCAACAGTGCTCAACAGCATCCTTTTTTCACCTTCAAGTTTATGTGCAAGTTCAGAAACAATGGTTAAAGGAACAGAAGCTGAACTTGTATTCCCATACTTTTCGATAGAGAACGGAACTTTATTCGGGTCAAATTTTAATCGTTTCATAATAAATTCCATCATCATTCTGTTTCCCTGATGGAAAATTAGGTAATCAACATCGATGGGAGTTATTTCTGCCTCTTTCATTAGCAGGGTTAATTGTTGTGGAAGATTCCTGACTGCAAAACTAAAGGTGTCCATTCCATCCATGACAATGTCCACGTCTCTGCGAACATTCCCATTTTCCCTTATTTTATCTACCAGATTATCTGCTTTCAAGGGAAAACGAAAACCTCCGTAAGGAATCTTTAAACTGTCTTCACCGGAACCATCTGCTCCCAAAACAAAAACGGACTTCTTAAAATCACCTTTTTCAACTATGCAAGCTGTACCTGCGTCACCATATAACGGAAAGTTGACATAATCCTTTTTGTTTACAATCTTTGATACCGTTTCTCCAACTAAAACTAAAACCTTGTTTATTCCGGATATCGAAGCATAGGCATAAGCAGTTGAAAGTGCGTAAACAAATCCAGAACAGGCTAATGACAAATCGAGGCAAGCGGTTGAGGTTGGCAATCCTAATTTATGTTGCAAAATAGAAGATGTTGGCGGTTGTATGTAATCAGGTGTTGTTGTAAGAAATAAAAGCATATCTATACTTTCCGGGTCAGTATTGTTATCAGTCATTAATTGTTTAGCAGCCTTATAACATAAATCTGATGAAGTAACATCATCCTCCGCAATTCTTTTTTCTTTTATTCCAATTGAACCAATTAATTTCTCTAACGCTTTATTTTCCATTAATAAATCATAGTTCGATGAAACTTTCTTTGGCACACAAGCAGAAATTGCTGTAATACCTACGTTGTTAAACTTTAAAACTGCCATAAATAATTATTTTAATGTAACACCGCCATCAATTGTTAATACTGATCCGGTAACCCACTTTGATGCATCAGATAACAAATATATACAGCCGTAAGCTATATCATTTGGCTCTCCATATCTTAAAGGATAATTTTTTTCATCCTCACGCAATTGTTCATCTGAAAAAGTTCCACTAAATAACATTTCAGTAGGAATAATACCTGGGTTAATGCAATTTGATCGGATTTTACGTGGTGCTAATTCCAGAGCTAATACCTTTGAAAAAGAATTTACAGCACCTTTAGATGTTGAATAAATCGAATTACCTATATAGGCTTTGCTGCTGGCGATAGATGATATAAAAACAATTGAGGATCCGCTATTCATTATTTTTGAACTGATTAATTTTTGCATCAGCAACATAGAAGAAATGATATTGGTCTGGAATATTTCATCAATATTATCTTTTGAAATGAATTTAATTGGTTTGGTCATTGTAATCCCGGCACATAAAACAATCCCATCCAATTTAGGAAGTTCCTTTACTAAATAGTTTAATTCTTCTTCCTTTATTAAATCTATGGATATTTGAACATGTTCCTGACCATTCAACTTCTGAAATGTTTTGTTTAACCTATCCTCATTCCTGCCGGTGATAATCAATTTTGCTCCAATTTTGGAACATTCTGTTGCAATTGCAGCACCTAAACCTGACGAAGCACCAGTTATAAGGATTGTCTTATTTTCTAAAGAAAATGGTGAAGCATTCATTGTAATTTATTTTGTATAAGAATATACAAATCTTCAATGGTCTTACTTTTCATCAAATCACTGCCAGTGACACGAATTTCAAATTCTTCATCAATCATAGCAATAATAGATAGAGCAACCAGGGAATCCCATTCATCAATATTTTTAAAGTCTGTGGATGTATCAATATTATTCAATTCTACATCTTCCAATTCTTCACAGAAACGTTTTAAAAATTCATCTAATGTTATCATATTTATTCGTTTATTTTATAACTGCTATTTATAATTTCCTGATAATCATTTGCCATCCATAAAGAGGTGACCTCTTTTTCAGGATACATTCTCAAAACAATTTTTTGAAGTGTATCATCAGTACCTGCTTCATAAAACTTTCGAACTCCATCTGAAACCATATTATGAACCATGGATGTCCATAATACCGGATGAGTAATATGACGTATCAAATTATTTCTGATTTCATTTATGTTCGTATGAGGCTTACCATCAACACACTGATATATAGGTATAACCGGTTCATTAAACTTTACTTTGCGAATTATTTCGCCAAGTTCTTTTTGCGCTTCTGCCATATATGGTGAATGAAAGGAGCCTGCAATTGGTAATGGAACTGCGCGTTTTGCTCCTTCAGCTTTAAATTGTTTGCATGCCAATCGCACTCCTTTTTTCGATCCTGTAATCACAATCTGGCCAGGGCCGTTATAGTTTGCAATATATACAGGTTCGCCAGTTTCATTGTGTATTTTTTCAATCCTTTTTTCTATGTAACGATCTGATAAACCAATAACAACGCCCATTGCTGATTTTTGATTTTCACAAACTTCCTGACCAATAAGAGCTCTTTTTGAAACGATATAAAGGGCATCCGCAAATGATAAAGTTTTATTTACAACCAATGCCGCAAATTCCCCCAAAGAATGCCCTGCTACAACATCCGGTGAAATATTATTTTGAGTTAATGCAATTATAACGCTGTACAAAAAAACGGACGGTTGGGTATTTTTAGTTTCCATGAGTTCCAGTTCTGATCCTGAAAACATTACATCTGTGATGCGTCTGCCCATTAATTCATTTGCATATTCAAAATAATCTCTTGCAACCGGATAGCTGTCATACAATTCTTTTCCCATTCCTTCTTTTTGAACTCCTTGCCCGGGAAAAATAAATGCTTTCATGTCAGGTTAGAGTTTTTTCGCTGGATTTCCGAATACAGTGGTATTTTCTTTTACCCTGCGAATTACAAAACTTAAAGCACCAACAACAGCTCCTTTCTCCACAATAACGCGATCATTAATTACAGCGCTGGAATGAATCGTTACTTCATCTTTTACCTCAATTCCACCAACACAAACAACATGGCAATCAACCCTTGAATATTTTCCAATCTTCACATCATGCCCGATGATAGCTGATTCCTGAATCAAAGCGTAATCCTGAATTTCACATTCAACACCAATAAAAGCGTTTTTAAGTATGATACAGCCTTTGCCCATTTTGACATTTTTACTAATTGATGCATCGGGATGTATCAAATTTATAAACTCCCCCCCTTTATCCAAAATAATATCTATACTCCTTTTCTTTTTAACAACATCACCCATGGAACAAACAAAAACATCATCATGCTCAGGAATGTAGTGATGTATTGTGTCAATAATAATGGGGTATCCTTTAAAACCATTCAAAGCATCTTTGTCATCATCGAGAAAACCTTTAATTTTAAATTCTGTGTTATACCCTTTGCACAATGTTGCGTGATGGGATATTTCACGACCCATTCCTCCTGCACCAATTATAATTAAGTTTTTCATTGTTTGGATATTTGATTTTTTATTTTTAATGTGAATCCTTCTGTATATTATTTTACAAATATATTAACTCTCCACGTATTTCCTACAACATTGGCAGAGTCATGTAAATCCTAATCGCTAAAGGTTAATTCCCCGTTGCTCTGCGGCGGGGTGGTTCATCCTTTCCGTTCCCTACTATAACTAAGAAGTAAAATGTTTGATTTAAATCAAAATCGGGGTAAATTTAGTTTGTCATATGTATTTTTCGAGGTCTTTTCGAATGCCTTTTTTTAACGCTTTCTCAATAAGTGTTTTATGCCAGTTGTGGTTGCCTTCAATCAGACTGATTCCTTTTTCGGTAATTGCAACATCCCAGCCAACCGTTCTAACCTCTGGAATTACCATGGCTGCTCTCTTTACAGTTTCAATCAATAAATCCCAATGAGGTAACTGATAACCGTCAAATTTAATGTTGGTTACAGGATGGAATTCAAAGTATTTTTTTTCGGACGGATTGAGGCGAAAACCGATTCCATTTAAACATCCGGTTTCTATATTCACATTAACCGCTATCCCACCTGCATGAACATTATCGAGGTCATTATTTACGCCCAAACGGATTGCCGCTCCAATAATATCTATAGTTCCTTTGCTGTTGAGAACTGTAACAATCCTTATTGTATTTAAACAACTTGGATTTAGTTTCATTATATCTTCATGCTGTATCACATATTCCTCAAGCAAATCAAATTTTTTCAAATAATTGAAGTATTTATTCAACGGCTGATTATTGATTCGAATTCCCTCTTTTGTTATTTCAATATTTATTTTTTTAACGCCAAATCCTCCTGCACTATTATTTTTTTTGATAATCAGTGTATTTGGATTTTTTTTCAGGATCCAGTTTTCCAGTTGTTGCAATGATACTGTTTTAATATTAAGAAAATCGTGATTGTTAAACGATCGAAACTTCTGGTTAAACAACAATTTATTGTAGAAATATTTAGTAAACTTTTTATTGTTTAACTTTTTTTGAAAACGGTACATAAATAAGGTATTGGCATATTCGTTTGGATTGAAAACCTCGTTTTTGTACACATCAAAATAAAAATAATCCATCGGATGCATGCTGTATTTCAGGAAACTCATGTAAGTCTGAAACAGAAAATAAAAGGCAGGCCGCTTGTATTTATGTTTGTAACATCGGCTAAATTCAAATAGTTTGTTTCGGTGTTTAATATATGTTAAAACAACATATCCAAAATAAAGTAACCTGTCCATTATCATTTTAGTTTATAATTTCAGTTAAAATCTATAAAGCGGAAAATAATCAGCGTTTGGAATTTTATCACCAAACTTACTGGCAATTAGTTCATTGTAAGCATGCAGGTTAATAATTTTTCGCCATACTTTAAACTCAAAAAAATCTTTTGAGAAACCCGCTTTAAATTTTAATAGCGAGTCATTTGCTCCACTATAACCACCGCCAAGATGACAATAATTGCATCCCATTTCATTCGCATAAATTCGGGCACTATCAATTAATAATTTCAACGGACTGAATTTTAGCATCTCATTTTTGGTTCCTCCAAGATGATATTGCATAATACCATTACAAATAGTAAAAATACCACCAGCGATAATTTCATCATCCGCTTCGGCAACAAACAATACTGAATTAAAGTCGGTTGCATTGATTAAATTACGAAAATAATCAAGTGAAAAGTAGTAACTGGGATTTGCATTTACACGTTGCATATTCTTATAATAAATAGCAATAAAACTTTCCAAATCTTCAAAGGCTGATGTTTTTCTTATTAAAATACCATTTTTTAAAGCTCTGTTGATGTGCAATTTGGTGGTTTTATTGTACTCAGACCTTTGTAAGTCAATAGATTGATTCAGATTTATTGCAACGGTCTTGTTTATGGGAATTACCTCACCATAATCTTTAAAAATGATTTCCTGAAACGGAAACATCGGGTGTAGTCTTGAAAAAGAAGAAACTATTTTCCTTTCCATAAAAAACGAATTCAACCTTTTGTTAAACTGTTTGATCGCTTCAGAGGGTAAATCATTAAATTTAATATTACTTACCGGCCCGCAATACCCGTAAACAGAAGTGCAATCCTTCAAATCACTGCCAGGTATTGAACGAATGACCAATGGAATAGCTATAAAATTATCATCAAAATAATAAACAAACAATACAGCTTCGTTTTCTTTATCAAGTAAATGATACGATTGTGTATGATAAAAATCATACTGTAAAGCGTTAAAAACGATATCATTCCACCTGGAATCGTTAACATTAATAACTAAAAACTTACTCATTTAATGTGTTTTTCTGATATTCTTTTCAATCTGCATTCGTTCCATTTATGTTTCCTCGGTTAAAGCTTACAATAAGGAGAAAAAAAACTTCCCAAAGCATGACTAAGATGATGTTCAACAAAATGTACTTTGGGCACTTGCTTTTTGCTGTCCCAACGAACCCATACCAATTCCAAAAACTTTTTTGTTATGGAACCATGCACCAATTTGTGATTTATAAATGGTTTGATGATTTATTAATGCTTTAAGCTGTGAAAAAACTTTTAACTGATATAATCATCAAATAACTTTTTAATTTTTAACTTCTAATGACTGATTCAATATGTTTATTTGACAACTTTTATCACTCGCCCCGGGTTTCCGACAACAGTTTCTCCTTCATTTACATTTTTTATTATAACTGCACCAGCTCCTATAAGGCTATTATCTCCTATTTTTTTTACCCCTGTCATAATTGTTGATGCTATTCCAAAAAAAACGTTGCGCCCAATTTCAATAGATGCACCAACATTATTCCCCAGACTGAAAAAGCATGCTTTACCAATTGTATTATGATGAGCAATGTTAACACCCATAGAAATCATCGTATAATCTCCAATTGTTGTTAACGGCATTATATTTGTACCAGGTAAGATATATACAGCTTCACCTATTTTAACTGATTCATGTATTATGGTATCTTTACTTATAAATGAAGGGATTAAATATCCTTTCATTTTATACTTTTTTAACAATCGATACCTCATTTCATTATCGCCTAAAGGAACAAAAATGGAAATAGATAAATCATTTGCCATAAAACTATCCAGTTCATTCAAATGACCTAATACTTTTATTCCATTTATTACATTTCCTTTTAACTTTTTATCATCATCAAAGTAACCTAATATTTTGTATTCTGCAGATAAATACTCAGAATAAACCTGCGCATAGGTTCCAGCGCTAACAATTATTGCTTTTTTAGTTTTTACCATTGAATTTTTCCATTATTAAATTATCTTTCATGTAAATATCGGATCTTTTAATCACTTTGTATAATGTTAAGAATAATACTTTTAAATCTAAAAGGAATGACAAATTATCTACATACCAAACATCATACGTAAATTTTTGTTCCCACGAAATGGCATTCCTTCCGTTTACCTGAGCCCAACCTGTAATACCGGGACGAACTTCATGCCGGCGTGCCTGTTGTTTGTTGTACAATGGCAAATATTCAATCAACAACGGGCGCGGTCCAATCAACGACATATCTCCCTTCAGTACATTAATCAGTTGGGGTATCTCATCAAGGGAAGTTTGTCGTATAAAGCGTCCGGTTTTGGTTAAACGTTGAGACTCCGGAAGCAGGTTCCCGTTTTTGTCTTTCTCATCCGTCATTGTTTTAAACTTCACCACACGGAATATTTTTTCATTTTTTCCCGGCCGCTTTTGGGTGAAAAATACGCCTGCCCCCTGATTGGCAACAGATAAAATGAGGATGAGGAGGATAAACAGCGGGCTGATGACGATGATCCCGGTAAAGGCAATCAGAAAGTCGAAGAACCGTTTGAAAAATTGTTTGTACATGTTTCGAAGAGTAGTAAATTGTTTTGTCATTTATTGCACGGATTAATCTATTCATTTTGAAAATACCTGATTAATGATTCAATCGTATCTTCAACGGTATATTTAGGTTTCCATTTCATGTCACTAAAGAAAAGAGAACTGTCCATACCAAATTTCATATCCACCTGTTTATTTTCAACCTGAATTTCAGATTTTAGCCCACCATTACAGGCAAAGGCAATATTAATCGTTTTCACTGCAATATCATATAATGTTGATGTTTGCCCGGAACTTAAATTATATACAGGTTTCCAGTCTTCCGGGTTTGTTTTAAGCATCGTAATAATGGCGTCCACCGCATCGCGAATATCAAAGCGTTCCAGAATT
Organism: Mariniphaga sp.; assembly: GCF_041687215.1. NCBI lineage: Bacteria > Pseudomonadati > Bacteroidota > Bacteroidia > Marinilabiliales > Prolixibacteraceae > Mariniphaga > Mariniphaga sp. Next base: position 39,569 of record NZ_JAWLCI010000013.1, on the reverse strand, counting down.
TGCCTGCCACCTATAAGCTGAATTTGTTTCCTTTCTATTGCCTGACGTGCAAATTTCGAATAAAGATCAACCTCAATAAGTCCCTTAGCTCCTCCTGCAAGAGTTCCCAACCTGATAGAGCTGTATTTAAGTGTATTTTGTAATTTGCCAAATGATTCAAGCATCAGTTCAGTTGCATATTTTGCCTGTGCATAAACCATTTGAGGGGCAACGGGTGTTTTTTCTTCCGACCAGGGAGGATCGTTTTTTAATCCATAAACACTCTGACTGGAAATATTAATGATGGCTGGGATTTGGCTTTTAACTGCCATGGTAAAAAGTTCATTTGTAAATTTTAAACTTTCAGCTATTTGCTGGTGGGTTCCATGAGGCCGTTTAAAACCAAGATGTAATAAAATATCTACATTGCCGAGGTTTACTCTTCCATTTTGCAAATCACCACTATCAATAATTTTTTCAACCTTCTCTTTGAATAACCCTTCCGTTTTGCTTTTTACCCTACCGAACACCCAAATATCAAACTCATTTTGTTGGATTAATTGATCGATTAAGTTTTGCCCCAGATAACCACTGGCTCCGGTGATAAGTACTGTTTTTCTATTTAGCGAACCGACATTATTTAATTTTTTATAAAGTTTTTGGATTTCAATATTTCTATCAAGTGATATCACTTTGTCTGCCACTTGCCTGGTACCAAAACGATTGGAATTAAAAGTTAATTGGTTTTTTCCACTGTTGATACCCAGCCATTCTTTTACACACGATTCCACCTCATTGAATCCCATTAATGCACGCAGCCCGGTAATCCCTGTAAATCGCGGATTCATTTCAAAAATTTTAAATCCATTATCGGTTAACCTCCCCTGAATATTGAGCGGACCTTTTAATCCCATTTTCAAAAAGGCAGGTGTAAGTTTATCGACAATACTCCAAATATATTTATTTTCGTATGAAACAATTTCAATTGGAATTCCATCTTTTAATTTATTATAAGTGGACATTCGGCCTAATAATTTTCCCAAATTGGAGTATACCAGCTGTATAGAGACCTCAGACACCTGAGGGTTTATTTTTTCCCCAATCTGCGACAAATAAAAATCATAATTTGGATCATCTTTCCCAGGTATTGCGAGTTCCTGTAAAATAGAATTTTCCGGTATTTTATACAAGTCATCTTCTGAATTTATAATTTCAATACCTTGAGATCCGGAACCACCACGCGGTTTGGCAATAATTGGGAATTTTAATTTTTCTGTCCTTACAGCCTCCTCAATAGTTTGTTTATTATAATTTTTAACAAAAACATTTGCAATACTGCCAAATTCAGTATTCATACGCTCTTTATCGCGGCAAGCAGCTATAAATTCAGTTCCTGAAATAATCGTTTTAATTCCTGCTTTTTGAAAATTTTTTGTGTTTTTGGAGAATAATTGTAATTCGTCATCGAGGGCTGGGATAACCAAATCAATTTTATTCCTTTTACATATATCTATTATACTAGCAATATAATTATCGTCATGGATTTTTTTTGTACGTATTTGGTAGTCACAGTCATACGATCCATACGCAAAAGGATTATCGCCTATTCCAAATGTTTTAAAAGGTAATCTTGATAATTTTAATGAATTTATTATGGATTGACCAATGCCGCTGCCAATACATGTAATACCAATATTATATGTCCCATACTCCATATTTATGATTTATTAAATGAGCTACTTCCTTATTAAAAGCTCCCATTTTCCTGACTTATACTTTCACTTTTAAACACTTTCAACAAGATTGAAAACGTATTTTTTCATTTTTCTCCAGCTTTTTTGGGTAAAAAATACGCCTGCCCCTGATTGGCAACAGATAAAAAGAAGGTGAGGAGGATAAACAACGGGCTGATGACGATGATCCCGGTAAAGGCAATCAGAAAGTCAAAAAAACGTTTAAAAATTTTTTTATACATGATTTGGATGATGGTATTTTTTTTAATTGTGTTATTTTCACCTTAAAACTAAAATTTGTTGTTAAAGTGAGCTGATTTTTCAATCATCCATTTTATAACATTTTTTTACTTGGATGTTTTGACATCATAAACACTTTCAATAAAATCAACAAATTTGTTTGCCAGGTCATTTCTTGTAAATGAATTTTCAGCCAGTTTTCGGGCATTTAATCCAAATTTTTTTCTTTGTTCCGGATTATCGGCAAGGAAGATTAATCCTTCTGCAAATGATTTTGCATCATCCGGTTCAGTTACAACCCCACAGTGATTTTCCCGGATCAAATCAGCCAGCCAACCCGGGTAATTATTTAATACAGGCAGGCCTGAAGACAGATAATCAAAGAATTTATTTGGGGAAGTACCATAGTAGAATGCAGGCACATTGGCAAGTATCATCAATCCAATATCAGCACTTGAAACTATTTTGTTTAATTCTGTTTTGGGCACAGAATCGAAAAAACGACAGTTAGCAAGCCCTTCTTTTTCAGCTCTTTCCATTAAAGCAGGTTTCATCTTTCCATCACCAATAAAAACAAAGACAATATCTGTCCGTTTTCTGTTTTTTAGTTCCGATGCAGCATCTAAAACTGCATCCAACCCATTTGCCACGCCGTGTGCGCCAGTGAAAACAGCTACTGTGTCATTGGGTTTTATTCCCGGTAGTTTTAAATCTCTCCTTTTTCCTGGTTGAAAAATATCCAAATCGCACCCATTTGGCACGAGTGTAATTCGTTTATTTTTTGAACTCCTTTTGGCAATACCTTCGCAAATACCCGGTGACAGGCCAATACAGGCATCCGCTTTCCGGTAGCTTAACCATTCGAGCAGGCTCATACCCCATAATAAAAAAGGATTTTTCATTCCCAATGCTTTGGGCAGTTCCGGCCATAAGTCTCTTACTTCAAAGATAAATTTTCTTTTTCTGAACCATTTAGAAAATATGCCTGGAATACCTGCTGTCAAAGGCGTCGATGTGGCAAAAAGCAAATCATAATCTTCTTTTAAAGCAATTTGTATTCCCCTATATGCAAACTTTAGAAAAATCATTGTTCTTTTTGCAATTCCATCTTTATTGGAATAGGGCGCCTCAATTTGAATGACATCAATCCCATCAAAAAAACCTCTCGACACACCGGAAATATTGGTTGGCTTGAAATTAATTTTTTCTTTTCCGCCGCTTACCATAATAACCTCATGGCCTCGTTCCAATAATTTCCGGGCCATTTCATAAGAACGGGTTCCACCTGCCTGAGTAGGAAGAGTAAAATTTTGATGGAAGTAAAGTATTTTCATATGATTATTTATCCGTTAATTAATCTTTTAGATTTATACAAGTAGTATAAATTCCTGGTTTATTAATTGCAATTTCAATCCTTTTCAAGCTGTGCTTTTCCTGGTAATGATCCGAAACAAAAGTATCTTTTAGTTGAGCAGTAGTATCAACCGGTAATTCTATATCAAAAAAAGGAGTTAGTATTTTTCCATCCATCAATTTCCATTCACTTGTGTTCAGAGTATATCCTGCCAAAACTTTATTAAAACTTCCGGAAAGGGTATCCACGATTATCCATTTATTATCCGTAATTTCAACTGAGCGTTTATGCCGGTTACCAAAAGAATCTTTATAACTTCCTGTCCATTTCGAAGCATTTGTTTTTTCAAGCGTTTCCAAAACAGCAGTTTCCGGTTTTAACCAGTTCCCCGCAAGGAAGCGACTGATCGCAGGCATCTGTTCCCGGTCGTCGAAACTCAATGTATTGTGAGAATGAACTGAACCTAGATTGAAATCACATTCTTTTTCCGGGTTGTAGGAATAGGAGCCGGAATCGCAAATAATATTTTTACCATTGTGCCATATGTCCACGTGCATGACGTCATTGTGTGAAGGACGAAACCGGAACCAGGGCCAGCGGATTAATGTCCAGGTATTATCTCCATGTAGGATTGCAAAACCATTTGCTGAAAAATTGTTTTTAATCGGAGCCTCCTTTACCTCAATAAACTTCATGTTGAACCAGTATAATACTTCGTTGTGTTTGCCAAAATTAAACCAGAAGGTATCGTAAAAAAGGATGGCAGCCAATTGTAATGTTGGCCTGAAATTGCGGTAATGGCAAGAGTGGGTATTAAGAAACATTGCGCCATCATTGGATCCCAAATTGGGGGCATTGCCCGAAATGGTATCCGTGAGTTTGTACAACCAGTTTACGGCATCTTTTGTTTTCCTATAAAAACGGGGCGAAAATATTTTGCCCTCCAGGATTTTTCTCCAGAATTCTACATAACAGAGTGTATCCAGCAATATCCGGTGATAAGTAACAGAGTGCTGGGAAAAGCTGCCGCTATCAGAAATCAGTTTATTGGCCCGGTTTTCCAGCCAATAGCGACCTTTTAGGGCAAATTTTTCTGCTTTAGGGTATTTATCCGGGTTTACTTTTTGCAGCCACAAACCACCCATAAAAAGAGCTGCTGCCTCACTGGTTCCATGATTATTGTCCTGCGCAATAGCATACAGAATGTTTTTACTAATGCGCTGCATAGAAGAATAAACAAACTCTATTAATGATTCCGATGGATGAACATATTGATTTAATATATAAGCAGCATTGAACAAATTAAATACCCGGATGCTAGCTTCCTGTCCACATTTCCAGTTTGGACCAGTATTAAATGGATTCTTTACTACCCAATCAGACAGCCATAAATTAAGGGTGTTAAGATATTTTTTATCACCTGTTACAGCATATGCCCGCGAAAGTGTAACAACCCATTCAAAACGACTGGCTTCCCATACGCTTTTTATATCACCCACCATCGGGTTAAAATCCCCGAGTTTTGTCCAATGTTTGCTAACATTTGGGTATTCTTTACCGTTAAAAGGATTTATAAACCAGTTTGGTGGATTTCCAATTACTTTCCAATGAAAGGCGTAATACCTTATTTCTCCTTGAATTATTTTATTTGCATCTTCCAATAGTTGTGCTTTCCATTCTTCGGGATAATCAGATTTCAATGTTGTTTCAGAAAAAAATGCCGATTTGGATTTGAATTTTTTCTGCTTAAACCAAAGCTTGCGCAACCCGGTTTTTAAAGTAAGCCGATACCAGGCAACATAGGCAACGTTAGAGATGCCGAGTTTAAGAATGGTGGATACGTAAAGAAAGAGTTTTTTCATTATGATATTGCCGTTTGTAAAAGTTAGGAATAACCATACTTTAACCGCTGTATCTTTTTTATGTACGTTTTGGTTAATTAAAAATATCTAATAAAATGTCCACAATTCGCTCCGCGGTATGTCCATCCCATAATTCGGGAATACTGCCTTCTTTCCATTTTCCGGCAAAAAGCTTCTCCATTGCAGGTTTAATTGCGTCAGGATCTGTTCCAATAAGTTCATTTGTACCTATAGTTATTGTTTCCGGTCGCTCGGTATTATCGCGCAGCGTTATACAGGGAATTCCCATAACTGTTGTTTCTTCGGTAATTCCCCCTGAATCAGTAATAACCGCTTTACTGTTTTCCACCAGATAATTAAATTCCAAATATCCCAGAGGCTCAATCATGTGTAATCGTGGATGTGCAATGCCCAAGCCATTCAATATTTTGGACGTGCGGGGATGCACCGGAAATACCAAAGGTAAACCATTTGAATGAAGTATTATTTCATCGAGCAATTCCTTCAGTTTCGATTCTTCGTCCACATTGGCGGGACGGTGTAGCGTCATTACCATGTAATTGCCCTTTCCCAGTTTTAAATTATTCCAAACCGGAGGCTTTTGAAACCTTGGGCGTTGTTTAATTAAAGTGTCAATCATGGTATTGCCTACCCTGAAAATACAATCCTTAGAAATACCTGATTTCAATAGATTTTCGTCGGCAGTATTGGTAGTTGTAAAAAAATAATTAGTAATGCTGTCAGTCACCATTCGGTTTATCTCTTCTGGCATGGACCAGTCCCCTGAGCGAATTCCTCCTTCCACATGCGCCACTTTTACATGCAGCTTTTGTGCGGTTATGGCACAGGCCATTGTTGAGGTTACGTCGCCAACTACGAGGCATAAATCTGATTTTTCCTCAAGGAGTAATTTTTCATATCCAATCATAATAGCTGCGGTTTGTTCGGCTTGTGTACCGCCTCCTGCACCAAGGTTTACATCGGGTTCGGGAATTCCCAGTTGCTCAAAAAAATTACCGCTCATATTTCTGTCATAGTGCTGACCGGTATGTATTAATCTAAAACTAATACTTTTACCCTTGTTTTGTGCTTTTTTAATAGCCTCAATTATAGGCGCTATCTTCATAAAGTTGGGCCGTGCGCCGGCGATGAGGTCGATTTTCATATTGTATTTATGTTTTTATTGTTTTACTTTATAATACTGGTTGGAGCGGGTGCGGACAGATTGGTTCGTTCGGGGCGGTCATTGCTATCCCGATAAGCAAAGCGATATCGGGAGAAGCAATCTGTACCAAATTCGCGCCTAAACTTCCACCCATCCCCCTTCCTTTAAACTCTGTATGGCCGCAAAACTGGCTTTGGTGGTGTTCACTATTTCATCGAACGGAATGAGAGCCGGGCCGCCATTATTTATCTGTTCTGATAGTAAACTAAACTGCGCCTTATGGCCTTTGTCCATTTTTGATTTCATTTTAGAGAAACCTTTAAATCCGTACCCTTTCAGCTTGCGCCAGTTTTCGAGCACAAGTGTTCGTTCCTGCGAGTACACTTCCACCCGCTCCTTATCGTACGACTTGCTGCCATTAGCGAAATAATTGATAACGCCGTTGGAGCCGTTTTCATATTTCAACAGAATTGTGGCATTGTCCGTGTTTTCTTCGGGTTGTGTTCCCAGCGCATTCATACAAACGGATACTACCTTACTGCCTGTCAGGAATGTAATCAGATCTATAAAATGACAGGCTTCGCCAATAATGCGGCCACCACCCACTTTCAAGTCATGTACCCAAATATTGGGAGGAATCAACCCGGCGTTCATCGTGGCAATCACATGAATAGGCGCACCGCTTTCGCCAATGAGGGATTTTATTTTTACCGAATAAGGGGAGAACCGACGGTTAAAACCAACAGAAATTGTATTGTCACTGTTTTTAAAGACTGATTTAATTTCCTCCAGCTCCTCTGAATTTAAAGCCAGGGGTTTTTCCACAAAAACATTTTTCCCGGCTTTCAGCGCATCAATGGTCATTAAAGCATGCAAATTGTGGCGGGTTGTAATAACAACAGTATTAATGCCTTCATTTTTCAAAACCTCTTCAAAATCAGTGGAACTGTTCGCAATGCCGTACTTTTTTGCAAGGGAAGTACCTGAAACGCCACCCGAACTGACAATGTGGGTTATGTTGGCCGGGATGGCCTTAAATGCCGGAAGCATCGTCATTTTAGTAAAGTTACCAGCACCAACAATGGCTATTCCATTGGTTTTTCCTGAATTTTTATTTTCCGAAACTTTTATGGTATTGCTATAAGATGTTTTTTCTGCAGTATATTTTAAAATTGAAGCAATAACGCCAGAGTTGCGCATATTGCCATAAATCTTTAAATAGTCTTCCAAATCGACGACTTCGGTAATCAATGGTTTTACATTTATTTGCCCGGAAGAAATAGCATTCAGAATGGCTTCAAAATTTCGTTTTTCGGTCCAGCGTACAAACCCGATGGGATAATCCTGTCCCTTTTCCTCGTAGTTATCGTCGTAGCGGCCTGGCCCATAGGAGCAGGAAACCTGGAAAGAGAGTTCCTTTTCGTAAAAATCGGCACGGCTGATATCCAGGCCAATGACGCCAACCAACACAATACGCCCGCGTTTGCGACTCATTTGTGCTGCCTGTGCTATTACATCATTATTTTGAGTTGAGGCAGTAATAACTACTCCATCCGCACCTATGTTATTGGTATAGTGTAATACGGTTTTTACAGGATCATCGCCTTTAGCAGGATTAATAGTTTGAATGCCCCACTCTTGTGCGATTTTAAGCTTTGTTGCATCAACATCTATTCCGATTACACGGCAACCGTTGGCCAAAAGCATTTGTGCAGTTAACAAGCCAATAAGTCCCAGACCAGTAACCACGATGGTTTCCCCAAAAGTTGGATTGCACAAACGCATTCCCTGCAGGCCAATGGAACCAATAACGGTAAAAGCAGCTTCTTCATCATTTACATTTGCGGGGACTTTGGCCACCAGGTTTTTTGGTACACATACAAATTCGGCATGTTTCCCGTTGGAAGCCACACGATCTCCTTTTTTAAACTCACTAACCCCTTCACCAACCGCCAATACCTCTCCCACATTGCAATAACCCAGCGGCAGTGGTTCGCCGAGTTTATTAAATACGGCCTCCAATGTTGGCACTATACCGTCGGTTTTCATTTTATCGAGTACCTGTTTTACTTTATCCGGTTGCTGCCTGGCCTTGGCTAGCAGGCTTGCTTTACCAAACTCCACCAGCATACGCTCGGTACCCAAAGACACCAGGCTGCGGGTAGTTTTAATTAAAACAGTACCCGGTTGTACCACCGGAGCCGGAACCTCTTCCAATAGGGTTTCACCGGTTTTAAAGGATTGGATAATTTGTTTCATGTTTTTAATTCTTCCATTATTTTTAAGTATTTCAATGCTCTAACAGTTGAGTTATCGAACTTTTTTAGTTGCTGTTTCCCGTTTTCAACAAGCTTTGTCTGTTTATCTTCACTTTTTGCCAATTTTACTATTTTTTCTCCAATATCACTGGGAGAAAGCGGATTAAAGTAAATAGCTGAATTACCGCACAAGCCATGGGCAAATGATAAATCAGAGGTCAAAATTGGAGTCTCCATTCTCATAGCTTCTGCATAGGACGCTGAAAAACATTCCAGCAAAGTTGGTAAAAACATAAAATCAGATTGTTTATACACAAAAGGACATTGAGTAATATTTATTTTACCCAAAAAAACAATATTTTCTTTTTGTGAATCATCATAAGCTATATCGCCACCATTTATAGTTAAAATAAATCGAAAACGAAACTTAGGATGATTTTCTTTTAAATAGGAAATTACTTGTGGAATGATAGAAAGATTTTTATGAGGGTAATTTGCAGAAACAGTCAATATTGTTAAACCATTAAATTCAGGCAATTTTATTGAATTATCCCAATAATCCGGCATATCAAACATCTGATTGTAATAATTAGTTACAGTATGAATTTTTTTATTTAGAAAAATTTTCTGCAATTGCTTTGTTACATCTTCGGATTCTGTGATTAATACATCACTGCATTTATTGAAATTATTCAGATGTAATACCTGTTTAATTTTTAACTTAATCCTATCTTTTGTTGATAGCAAATCAAAAAAAGGAGAATTTTTATATAAATATTGAGCCTTGGCAAAGCCGGTAACATGAATCCTTTTGGGACGCCAATAGGTTGGTCCAAAAACTGAAAAAACCTTATCGGGTTGAATTTTTTCCTCCAGAGAATTTAAAAATGAATCTCTGCCAGCAATAGCTTTTAAAAGAGTTGGATTGATGGAGTAGTTATAAAAAGTAAAATTCTCAGGATAATCTTGCGGGTTAATTTGTTCTCTTAAAGCTAATGATAAGACGATATGAAAAATGTGTTCAGTATTTGATTTTATTTCGTTTAAAAAGGAATGAGCTACTTGAAGGCCACCTCCTTTCTTGAGATTTGATGTATTTACTAAAATTTTCATCACCGGCTATTCCTTAAGAGTTAATATCGCTTTTTCAATCATATTTTTCATTGATAAATTATTTTTAGCGAAATTTTTTGTTGATTTTCTCATTTTTTCATATTCTTTAATATCAATTTCTGATATTTTTTGAGCTAACTCTTTAATATTCTTTCCTAAAATAGCATTCAAACCTTCTGTTAAGTAATTGTATTCAACACCTTGATGAGTATGATCACTTCTTTTTAAAGTGCAAACAGGTAAACCGTGAGCGAGAGCTTCAACGATTGATAAACCATTCCATGCTGGTTGTAAGTATAAATCAGCTATGGAAAACAGTTCTGATTTAACCGAGAAATCATAGATTGCTCCAAAGTCGTATATATTTTTAATGCCATTAAAATCTGGTTTTAATGGTCCATCGCCAATTACAATAAGTCCATAAATATTTGTATCGAGAATCTGCATAAGTTCCACTAATAATTCAGCCTTTCTATTTGGATTGGAAAATCTAACACATATTATCAGATTGATTCCGGTTTTTATTTTATATTTTTCTTTAAACGATTTTTTTACAGTCGAATCTGGAAAAGGTTTGGAAATAATTTTATCTATATCCGATATTGTATTATTTAATGCAGTTCCTCGCAAATTTGGAATTTGATTTTGCCATATTTTAAGTTCGTTTTCAGTATAGAACCAGGAGTAATTGGCCATTTTGTACATTAATTTCCTTAACCAAGGTTGTTTTAAGCTTTCTTTCGAATATTTTTCATTTGAAATACCATGACCCCACAGTATTATTTTTTTTTTGAAAGCGAAATTTAAAATCAAAATAATCCAGGTTGAAAGATGTTTTACACTTCCCATTAAAACTATAGTGTTAATCTTTTTTGATAGCAGAGGAAAAAAATTATATATATGAATAGGACCAATACTAAAATTCTTTAAATGTTTTGTATTTAATCTGGATTTTTTATATCCACGACTTTCAACTTTTGTATTGTTCACCAAGGTAAAAATTTCAACAGGTAATTCTGAAACTAAACCCTTAAAGAATTCATCTCGATAGTGTGGAATAAATGGCTGGATTATTGCAATCATAAATGTATAATTATAAAGTATATTCATTTTGCCGGGCTAAGCTAAAGCAAAACCAAACATTAAAAATGGTAAAAAGCTAACTCTACCTTGCCCGAAAGGAAAGGAGGGTTTAACCAGACTAATTACATAATGAATGGATAATTATGGATATACCAAATTTGAAATATTAAATTCATTTAATTGTATATTGTTTTTTATTTTAGGCCCAATTAATCGAATATTTACTTTAGAATTTCTTCGAGTCAGGTTTATGAGGCGTTCATTTTTTTCGTTTTTGATACCTGCCTACCCAAATCAGATTTAATTCATCATTATCAAAGTTGAATGGTAATATTTGAATGTCATTTTCAGTAAACGAAGTGTTATTAAAAGATATAATGGGTTTAGAAATTTCGGTTGATAGTTTCTCTTTCACCAAATCGGAATATATCAATACGCCTTCGGCAAGCGAAAGAATTCTTCTGCGTGCAATGCGCGTAATAAAACTATTTTCATTCTTCCTATAAATTAAACCAGCCCCTGGCACCGCTAAATGAAACTACGGTTAAATCTACCCATTTACCGAGTTCTTTGAAAAATACGTCGAGGTAGTTAGGGGCGTTATTGAGTATATATGCTTATTTAAATCAGTTAAAATATATGCAGCTTGTAAAATAAAAATTGCAATGCAATTCATTTTCAAGAAGCTTACAAATAGACATCCGTTATGAAGGTGCATATTTGAAAATTAAGCAGGTAGAATTCATTACATTAAAAAATCTAAAAATTTATTGAATATTTCCTTGATCAAATAATAGGTAGTTATAAATATCTTTTTTTGGATAACCATAAATACATTTTAGGGAAAAACAACTTGGATATATATCCAAAATAAACCAGTGGATATCGATGGATAACATTTCTTTTCATAAATAAGAGATAATTTTTTGCTGAACCTTTGGGGGAATTTAAATATTTTTTTCTTTTTGAATAATTAAGTTTGGCAAATTCCTGGTAGCTGAATGAATGATCCTTATCACATATTCCGCATGTATCAGAAGCTATTAAAACTGGAATACCTTTTTTTCTTGCCTGGATTGTGTAATCAAAATCAGCCATTCCATGTGTATATTTATCACAGAAAATACCAATTCGTTCAATTACACTTTTGGATATCAGAAGTATATTAGCATTTGCCATATCGACTAATTGAGGTTCTCCGTTAGGTGATAATCTTTTTTTTGTAGCAAAAAACTGATTTACCCAAACATCTCCTCCATAAGTTATTTTTTGAGGATTATTTCCTGCACTTGTACAACCTGAATAAATTCCATCTTTTTCATAGGTTTTAATACTATATGCATGGGCTTCAAATAACTTCTCAAACACATCCTCAACAACAATGGTGTCGTCATTTAAAAGCAAGTAAAAATCATAATTGCCTTTTAATGCTTTTCTCCATGCCAGTCGCATACCTCCTGCCCAATATAGATTCCCATCTCCTTGAAGAATATGTATTTCTCTGTCGGTAAATTGTATTCTAACACTATCAGCAGTGCCATCTGTACAACCATCATCTGTCAGATATACCTTTAAACTGATGTCAATAGATTTTGTATTCTTATGCGTATAATGATCATAGGCAATAAATAGATATTTTAGGCAAGAAAGCGTTTTTTCTTTTCGGTTGTGACATGTAATTAATACAGCTATATCCTTCATTATTTTATTGTTTTGATTAACATCGCCGGATTTCCACCAATAATTGATCCAGCCGGAAAACTTTTAGTAACAACACTTCCCGCTCCAACAATAACATTATCACCTAATGTTACACCTTTTAATATGATTGATCGCCCTCCAATAAATACATCATTACCAATGTTTACCGGTTTAGATTTTGCCATTGTGCTATCCTCTTGTGAACTGCGTATTATAGGATCAAGTGAATGAAAATCTGTATCGGCAATTATCACATCAGCACCTATCACACATCTATTACCGATGACAATATTTTTTGCGGAACAAATAGTTGTGCCACTCATTCGAACATTATCTCCAACTTTTATTCTTGCATACTGGGTAAGAGCACGAATTATCGTTTTATGACTTACGCCAAGTGCCGTTTGTTCTGTTCTTGAGATCACCCTACAATTATTTCCAATTTCAATTGTAGCCCCTTTTACAATCGTTATTATAGGAAATCCTGACCAATTATTATCTTTCCCAATAGTAATATTCCTCTTCCTCCAAACAGATGGCTGAATAAAATTCAAATAAAGATCGGCTATATAAAAATGCCATCTATTTATGCGAAATGTAGCTTTTATAATGGAAGTAAATTTCATTTTTTTTGTTATTGTTAAGCATTATCTAATCAGAATAACCCCGGTGCCGAAAAAATGGTTTGATGATTCATAAAGGCAGCTTTACAAAAGGCGAAATAAAAGAACAGGAAGAAATCATAATTGACTTTTAACTAAGTTATTTATCAAAGCTATTATAAACAGATTTTATTAATTCATAATTATCTGGAGAACTGATATTAGTTGCTTTAGACTCATTTGTATTCAATGTTTCTACTATTTTTAAATAAAGGTCATTTATATCTTCAGATTTAAACAAAATTGTACCTTCCGGTCTGGAAACTACATCGCTCGCAATTAAATGCGTATTTTGTGATAATGCCTCTCTAACAACCAATGAATCACCATCGGTCAAAGTGGGTCGAAGTACTATATTACTTCTCTTCCATAGATTCATTGGATTATTAACAGGCTGAAACATTAGTAAAACATTGTCAGTAAGTTGAAGATTAAATATTAATTTTTGATATTTATTTATTTGATCATCAATAATATCTCCCGGAATTGAAATAACTAAACCAACTTTAGGGAAAGTTTCCCTTACTTTAGCTAAAGATTTTATTGCCAGGTCGATTCCATATAAATCTTTTCCTTCAAATAATCTGGTTGAATGAGCATAAATAGAAATAGTATGAGATTTTGATTTTAGAAAGATCTCAATCTCATGGTTTAATGGTTCGTTAGTTGAAATTGCAGGAATAAATGCTGGAATGACAGATATATTTTTAACATTAGGCTCTAACTTAATTAATTGTTCCTGTATATTAACGTTTACAGCGATCCAATAAATACATTTGTTCTTTATAATATTTTTGAATAGAAGCACTAAGGATTTAGGAAGATTATCAATTTCGGCCAGCATCATCTGATCATGAATGGTATAAACAATGTTTTTTTTAAATAATAGCATCAAAAATAATGTTGGCGATTCCCATATTGGATGTCCATGAAAATGAAAACATTTTGAATGATCTGTTATCCCATGTCTAAAAACCCATAAAAGACTTTTAAAAACACCATACCTAAGCTTAATATAAGACACGTCAATCAATTTTATATTTTCATCATGATATCCATTTAAAGAATTTGTACTATAAACGTAGTGAAGTATTTCTTCAGCATTTAGTTTGCGTGCCAAACGTGAAAGATGTGTTGAAATACCTCCGATTGCCGGAAGATAAGTTCCTTTAATTGAAATTTTTAAGTTCGTCATGTATTTGGTCGCTTACTTATTGTTAGTATTAATAGCCAGAATGGCAGATACATTAGCGGTACAAGTGTTAAAGAAACTACACCCAAAAGCATGATTAATGCAATTGCCATGCTATCTGCTAATTTCTCTTTTACTAGTTTATAAAAAATAAACAAAAATGAGATTAACCCTATAATGCCATAATCATAAAGAATTGCCAGGAAATTATTATGTGGTGAAAATATTTTTCTACCAATTGATTTACCAGTAAGTTCATTTGAATAATCGGTACCTCCTCCAAAAAATATGGTAAAAGGATCGGAATTGGAAAAACTAGATAAAGACTTTTCCCAAATAAATATTCTTCCTGAACCACTTGAAATTGAATCATCATTAAATCGGTCGATTAAACCACCAAAGATGTTTGATAAACTAATTATATAAATGAAAATAGCACCCAATACTAAATAAATAGCTAATTTATGAATGGATTTGTTTTTAGTGAAGATAATGTAAATCAAGGGCAATATTATAGCAATAAAAGCACCTCTCGAAGCCAATAGTCCTAGAGTAATTATGCCCAATACAAAGGTTGATATCACAAATATTCTGTAAAAATACTTTTTGAATTCATTATTGATAATATAATAAAATGATATAACTATTCCAATAGCTATTACACTTCCCAGGTAATTTGGGTCAGTCCAATACACTCGATTAAAGTTAGATCCGTAAATCTCTACAGCAAATTCATTCAAAAAAACAAGTGCATAAACTGATAAACTGAATGTTACAATTACGAAACCTATTTCAATTAATTTTACATGAGCTTTCGTCTTAATAAAATGACCCATTATATATATCAGGCATAAATAGACAATAAAATCATATTTCAAATTGAAATTAACTGCATTTGAAAATAAAATAATTGGCAACAGAATTAAGAATCTAATTTTTTCATTATCAATCTCTTTTAAATTTTTTGGATGGAAAATAAAAATTGCTAAACCCAAAATGAAATAAAATAATGGCGCAGAAGGTAAATAGCCAAAAGGAGCAACAGAAAAAAGTCGAATTGATACAAAAATAGTTACAATAGCTGGAGCTAAATGAGGATATTTGAACAAAGGTAGTGCAAATAATATTGTAAATAAAATCCTTAGAATTATGTTGGGTTCAACTAAATTTTTATTGGTCCACAATAAAGCGATTATAAGTAGCGCCAGATAATTTAGCCCAATTAATATTGGGAAAGATCTATTGTTTTGAATTTCTAATGATGAATTCATCAAATTAAATATTTTAGTCCATGTTTATTTAAGATATTAATTCTACTTTACCAAATTAAGTTTTCTTATAATATCTGTCAATATCCGCTTGTCTTTTTTGATGCCTGATTCGGATATGTTCCATGCAGAGATCGACTTCTTTTTGGGTTGCAAATGTTACTGCAATAACTAATAACCTTGCATCCCGGACACTTAGCAGTGGTATTTCTTCTTGTTGTTCAAGCTTCAGGTTCAAGATATACAGGCTTGCCATTAATACCAAAGCCATGTGATGTTGCCAGGCCAACCAACCAGTTACTTGATAATCTGACATGCCTAATTCATTTTTACAGTCATCAAAACATCTCTCTACCCAATACCTGCTACATTGAAAATAAGCCCATTCTTTATTGGTATATTCTTCTTTGTTTGCATTGCTCAATGAAAATTTTGTTTTCTCTGATATGGTAACCAGCAAGGTCCTTTCACGGGCTTTTTCTTCTTTCCCGTTCCAGTGCCAAACCTTTACTGTATGAACTTTTGCCACCTTCCAACCCTTGGCTGTCTTTCGTACATTCTCTGTTGTAAAATCCTTGTCTGTAAGCGTTTTTATATAGTCCTGTAATTGGACCGGCTGAATGTCCGGCTGTATATTCGTGGGCATCCTGCCTTTATTGCCTTTGCGTTCAGGAATTGAAAACGTGGGTTTCGACAGAAAAACTGTTTCGTCCTTATGCACATCCAACACATAAAACCTATCCAAATCATCTAATGCCCTTGTCAGTTCTGCATTATGCCCATACAGCCCATCGCCCCCGACAAAATCAAATTCTGCTCCAGCCTCGATAATTTGTTTTATTAACTTCAACGCCAGCTTAGGTTTGGTTTGAAATTTTTGTTCCGGACCTGGTATGCCTGCTGCTTCACATCGTTTCTTGTCCTTTGTCCATCCTTCAGGCAGAAAAAGTTCTGTGCCAACTAAAGTGCAAAATTTACCATTTGCCAATGAAACATGGACGGCAACCTGGCAATTATCCACCTTGCCTGCTACTCCTGCATATTGACGGGCAACCCCTACTGATTTGGGTCCCTTTTTTAAATGCGAAGTTTCATCAAGGACAAGGCCTGTCGGAAGGCCACTTTGCTTCTTTTGTGCCCTCAATAGTTTGTCGGTTTCCCTCAACGTCGCATTGTTTACCGCAGGTGCGCTCCAATTGCTGACAGACAAAAAATGTATGTACCGCTTATAATCCGAATCTTCTACTTTTTCTACCATTCGTTCCATATTGCCATGGCCTTTTTCGCACTATAACAGCCCCGCTAAATACTCTGCCGCCGTATGCGTACTACTCATTCTGTACACCCTAAACAACCCTTCATATGCGCTGTCTATCAGCTTGTTGACACTTGTCAGGCTTGATGAGCCGAATTGGGTTTTAAAAAACAAATTTTTTTTCTCTGCTCTTTTTGGCTTCATTGTCAAAATGATCAGAGATGATTAATAATGATTTAAATATACTAATAATCAGGCATATATAATAATTATTAAACGTATTTTATTTTAGTAAAGTAGAATTAATAAAACTATTTAACTGATTTGAATTTAAGGAGTATTGATTCATGCAATTTTATTTCATCCTCATTAAACCGATAAGAGATAATTTTAGCTGGGTTCCCGTCAACAATTGAATATGGAGGTACATCTTTCACTACAACACTGCCTGCTCCAAAAACAGCACCTCTGCCAATTGTCACTCCCTTCAATATTGTTACATTACATCCAATCCAGGTATCCTGAGATATGTACACATCTTTGTCGTTATCAATAAGTTTTTCCTGAACATTAATTATATATTCACCAATTTGTCTGATATTATAATCTCCGGGCATTATTGTAACATTTGGACCAAAAACAACATTATTTTCAATATCAATCTTTGATTCGGAACACCAAAACCTGCTATTTGAATCAATACTGAAATTGGTGCCTATTATTATATTTTGAAAAGTCATTGATGCGGGATAATTGATTCTAATATTTGGTCCTTTATTAATGATCTTTTTTAAATATCTAATTTCTGCATAACTTATTTATATGCGCCGAAGATAATCGACGGTTAAACCAATTGTCTGTATTAAATAAATTTTGAATTTACTTTTGAATTTCATATAATGCAATTATTAAATGATATTATTCTTGTAATGAATTGACTGACCTTAATATTTACAAATTTTCTTTCCTGATTATTTAATCCTATCGAATACACCATCATGATAGTTGAAAAGAAGGAAAGCGAACAAACGATCAGAAAGCGAATAAGTCCTTCTTCGGTTACAAATAGCAGAACAGCTAATGGAATAATACAGGATAAGGCTGTAACCATAAGAACTTTCAGAACAACTTGCCGCAAAAAATCGCTTGCGGAAAAATTCAGGAGTCTTATAATTATCGATAAACGCGCAAAAAAGGCTGTTACCGACAAACTAATAGTTATTAGAAGAGTCACTTGTGGTGGATAGCCTAATTTAAGGAAGATATACGATAGCGGAACATTACAAAGCAGTATTCCACCCACAACTGCCTGATATTTTTTTATTTTTCCCGTTGCGTGTACGGCAGTATTTAACGTACCAGAAATACAATTGATTAAAGCGTCGGCCAAAATCAATTGGCAAAACAATACTGTATATTCTGGTACCAATTTTAACCACCATTTTAAAATGGTTTCGGTTTGTAAAAGTATTGGGAGCGATAAGAAATATAAAAGGAAGAAGGAGTATTTAGAACCCCGAAAGATGAGTTGTTGCATGTATTGGTGGTCGTCGGCTGCATACGACTTCACAATCTGTGGATTCATTGACATTTGAAAATTATGAAAAAAACTGCTTACCGCTCCATTTACCTGATAGGCTATACCGCGAGCCGCATTTATAGCGGGACCAAAGAATATATTTAGCATGATATTAATACCTTGATTAAACGCAACAACCGCCAAATTGCCAAAAAGATTCCAACCGGCGTAATTGATCAAGGTTTTGTACAATGATTTTTCCCATAAGAACTGGTAGTTTGTTTCGGTAAAGTTGCGCTTGCAATAGATTTTGTATAGAAACCAAACCAATGCTGAAACGCTAAAAATCAAAACAGCATATAACTTTAATTTATCGAAACCTAACCAGACTAAAGCAAAAACAATAATCAATTTTAAAATTACCTCTACAATACTTACCCAGGCATAAACACTCATACGTTCGTGTGCAATAATGGTGGCATTATAGGGTACCCTCATTACCGTGATCATAAACGAAAAAATAGAGAATTGGTAAACCCAATTCGCGGCGCTCATCCGTTCGGCAGGTATATTCAGTTTGGTATTCAAAAACCATAGACCAATGGTTTCGGCCAAAATAAAACTGGCAACTGCAATAATCGCATGAATGTTAACACTCATACTAAAAACCTTTTTCAGTTGTTCAAAGTTCTTTTTTCCCAATTCAAACGAAAGAAATCGTTGTGTTGCCAACGCCATGGAATGGTTCAGAAATGAGAACATCGTAACCACACCGCCAACTACATTGTAAATACCAAAATCTTCAACACCCAGGGTATTTAACACAATTCGCGAAGTATATAACGAAACGCCCATGGTAAGGAACATCCGGAAATACAACAGAATGGTGTTTTTGGCGATACGTTTATTGTTTTCGGAATTGGACATTTATCCAGGTTTTCTTCATTTTTGTTTACTTATCAGAATTCATCAAAAAAAAGTAAGTAAGGATCGCGCTATGGGTTGAGGGTTAGGAGTTTTCCGTCAATTCGAGGATTAGCTGGCTGCGAAGAAGAAATCTATTGAACTTTGAGATTGTCAAGTCCAACTTCAGTTCCCGACCTTTATCGGGTCAAGTTACCTATACGGCCTGCGGCCAGACAATGACGATTATACCTTCCCTTATTTTAATGTTTAAACAGTAATTGCAAGTACAAGAATGTAATGATCCTTGGTTTTACTGGAATTCATTAATCGTTTATAGACTTTTAGTTTAAGGTTTCGGAGGAAAATTATACTGATAAATCTTATCAATTAATGATTAACTTTTTGACAGTGTAGTTTTCACCGGAAGTAACCTTAAGTAAATAGAGTCCGGTAGATAAAGACTGAATATCCAACACTTCCTGTGTAGATTGCACCTGGCGAATCATCAGTTGTTTCCCTGTTATATCCGTCAGAATGATTTGGGTTCCCGTTTCAGGCAACTGAGAAAATTTTATCATCACTTTCTCACTGGCCGGATTTGGATATATATCCATTGCAATTGAATTAAAAGCAATAAATCCGATAGTTTCCCGATCGATAAAACGGACAAAAACACTTCCATGTTTTTGGTATTTCAAATTTCCTTCAATAAGTTCAAACTTAGGCCGAGATTCTACACTTTTATTCATATGCCAGATTCTAAGTTCGATGGGTTTTCCTTCTGTAAAACCATTGATAATCTCATTATCTGAAACCGATGTTTGAATACTAACAGCATTATTGGTTATATTTGATGCGTTTATTTTAACTGTACCAACGCATATTTCACCATCAAAAGCAGCAATTTCATCGCCAATTTTTAAATCTGATTCATCCAGATTTTTAATATTAATATTCATGTGGCCCGAACCATTTCCTTCAAACACGGTCTTAAAATTTTCCGTTTTTGTTTCGTTCGCCAAAATCAGTCCTGATTTTGAATAATTTGCAGGGATGGTAAGTACACCATTTTGGTTTACCTGAACAAGATATCCCTTTCCTGCTTTAAAGTTTCCAATCCCATTGATCCATCCCATCAGATTACCCCAGTTTTCAATGGAACTTCCCTGTTCGTCCTGCACTTTTTGTAGGATTCCCGCATTAATTAAAGGCTGAATGACTTCCATCGCATCCATCACTCCATTATATGGAAATGAAATAATATTCCATCCTTTTTTAAGTTCAATATTTAAAGGTAACTTTACCGGATGCCCTTTAATTTCCAATACACATGAAGAGTGTACCCTTATTTTATAGCCTTCGGTTACCTGTATTTCTCCTATATCATTGATCCATCCATTTTCACTTTGCCGGTAAGTTTTTCCATTCTCATCCTGAATTTCAATTAAAAGATTATTTATTTGAAGATTTTCAAGCACATCCTCCAACGCTAAACCTGATGGAATTAAAGAGGAAGAAAAAATATTCCAGTCTTTTTCCAAAACAATGGATTGGATTTGATGCGGATGTACAAATAATGACGTCGTAACGATACTGTCGCATCCGGTAACTGCTGTTAGTGTTCTTTCGTACTGGCCGCTTTCTGACCAACCATTGTAGTTTTCTCCTTCCAAAAGATATATGTCTTCGGAAACATAATAAACCAAGTTAACCGTCAGGTTCGTGGTGACTATGCTGTCGGCACCTGATGCGGAGGTCAATGTACGTTCATGTTCGCCGGATGTTGTCCATTCCTCATAGGAGTTTCCTTCACAGATTTCAATGTCTTCTATAGTATATTTATTCAATGCTACCGTGAGATTCGTAGTAACAATGCTGTCGCATCCTGTTATAGCCGTGAGTGTCCGTTTGTACTGTCCGGTTTCCGTCCACCCGTTGTAGTTTTCCCCTTCCAAAATAGAAATGTCTTCGGAAACATGAACAACCGGGTTAACGGTCAGGTTCGTTGTTACAACACTGTCGGCTCCTGATGCAGCAGTCAATGTGCGTTCGTACTGACCAGATTCAGTCCAGTTTTGGTAACTTTCACCATCACAAATAGAGATTTCTTCAGTAGTGGATTTTGTTATATCTTCATCGCTTTTTTTTTGCGATTCATACGCTCCAATGTGTGGCGTTTCTACTATCGGATTTCCTAAAATATCTTCCTTTAAACCTACATCAACCCCATTATTAATTGCCGGACTGCCCGTTTGCAGGGTAAAATCTTTATCAGCAGCATCGGTAAACAATGGGTCGCCGGTTTGTGCGCTCGGTTCAAAGTCTGTTATGGTTGCCATTGAATAATTGATGCCTTCATAATACAAAACATTACCACTAGTTGTATACCACAAGTTATTTGAAGTTGTTAAAAATCCACCAACTGTTGACATATGCCTTACATTTGCTGTTGCCGTATTACCTGTGAATATGTTATTTTTAAGAACAAGTGGAAATAGTGCAGAAGTCCATATTGCTCCCTGCGTATTATTATAAAAGGTATTGTTAAAAATATCCACTGAACTTACAGATGAAGTACTACTATTATGGTATAAAGAAATCCCAGAATGATCTGCCTCAGCAATCATGTTGTAAGCAATAAGTAGATTGGTGCAGGAGTTATGCCCATGAATGGATGCACCAATACCGTCACCATCTACTACACCGTAAATATAATTGCGAAATATTCTTAAATTATCTGATGATCCCCATCGAAGCGTTGTATCTGCATATAACTGAATAGCATCGTTAAATATTTGATTTGTAATCGTATTTTGATAGATGTCTGTATTATCACACGATGTAATACCAATTGCATAATCTTCGGAAGCATCTACGGGGTCACCATTACCATCAAAAGTATTATTATAAACCACAGCAGAATCTAACATTTGAATATACAAACCGGCGGCATTATTATAATTAAATTGATTTCCGTGTATATCCACATTCGTAATATGGGTTGCTTTACTGGCTGTTCCAATTAAAAACCCATGATCACCAGAATAATTACATTGATTATTGGTAAATGTAATATTTGATATTCCTGTTATTGAGCTATGAATCCTTATGTTTCCCCCCTCTTTATCACTCTCCCCGTTCCTCAAAAAAATATTATTATCAATAGTTAAATATGGACTGTTTAAAAAATAAGCACCGTAACGACCACTTTTCTGAATTGTACATTCCCTGATTGCTATATTGCTGCCACTTGACGACCGTACAGCCCCGCTATTCGATATACTTTCGTTAGAATGTTGAATGGTTAAATTTGATAATGTGATGTTTTCATAGGAACCCAAATCAACAATTTGTTTTCTTTGTCCAAGCTCTACATTTCCGCTGGGGTCATTTGCACTATAAATTGAAACAACATCAGTTTCGCTGTCATAGTACCAATCGCCTTCAGAGGTACAAGCCCCTAAACTTGTTTGTGGAATCCCAACAGTACCATTTAAATACATTAAATTAGGAGTTGTTGTTATCCCTGCTTTTTTCCAAATATTGGCCGCATAATTTGTCATTCCACTAATTATATCCGCACCATCTATTACAGGCTTTGCCCCACTATCATACGCTCCAAAAACAATCGGGTTGTCGGAAGCGCCTGAAGACGGAACTTTTAACCCTTCCCTCCAAACTCCGCCTCTTTCAAATAAAATAGAGTCGCCGGGTGCAAATTTGGTATTATTCACTTGGTTAATGGTTCTCCAGGCCGTTTCCGGCGCTGTTCCTGCATTGGAATCGTTTCCGGAATTACTGACGTAATAATTTTTGGCATTAATGGAGAACGTAAAAAACAAAAGCAGAACAGGCAGACAAACAATAGTCCAGGGGTTTTTCGCTACAAAATATTTTTTCATTTGTGTACCCATATTCACACAAAAGATAAGGTACAAATATATGAAAATGTTTACTTAAAAGACTACTTTTTTTTTCAGCGATTCAACTTATGTCATGTTCATTTTAAAATATCGGTTTGGTTTAAGGAAGAAATCTACCGGTATATTGAAATTTCCTAACGGTTTCTGTCCACCTAATTCATTAAGACGGGCGGTCAGTGGGCTTATCTTCGTGCCTCAGATTGCCAATTACAGATTTGTTTTTTATGCGCTTAGCGGTTTTGAACCGCTTAGCGCATTCACTCGTGGTACACGGCTGTTTTAAATAATTCGTTCAATATCAATTGATCATTAACTTTCTGACCGTATAATTCTCACCGGATATGGTTTTTATCAAATAGATTCCTGCAGGTTGTGACCGGATGTTCAATACTTCCTGCGTTGATTGAACTTCACGAACCATGAGTTGTCTTCCGGCCATATCGGTCAGTTCAATTCTGGTTCCCCTTTCAGGCATTGGGGAAAAACGCAGGGTAACGTTATCACTTGCCGGATTCGGAAACATGTCAATCTTCATCGATTCAAAATCATTCATTCCGGTTGTGGTTTGAGCGGTCATCTCTACAAATACACTGGCACGTTTTTGATAAACCAGATCTCCTTCAACTACCGCTGATTGCGTTTGAGAAACAGCGCTTTTATTGATGTGCCAAACCCTGATTTCTATGGGGTTTCCTTCCGTAAAACCATATTTCCCATCCGGTTCTGCAGCAGAAACAGGAATACTTACCGCATCATTCATTAAATCCGATTCGGTTAACTTTACCGCACCCACACAAAATCCGCCATCAAAAGCAGCTATTTCATCGCCGGTCCGAAAATGGGTTGCATTTAATTCAACCATGTTAATGTTCATATGATCCATCCCATTTCCTTCGTAACATACCTTAAAATTATCCGGTTCCGGTCTTTCTCTGACAAAAATTCCTGATTTTTCTGTCCATTCATGTATAGTTAATATGGCATCATACTTTGCGTCAATAACATATCCTTCACCTGCCTGAAAGTTTCCAATTCCATTTACCCAGCCCAAATTACGCCACTTCTCAATGGAATTTCCTTTCTCATCCTGTACTTTTTTTATCGCATTGGCATCTATTAATGGTTGGATAACCTGCATGGCATCCACCGAACCATTTATGGGGAATGATATCAAATTCTCTCCGCGTTTGAGTTCAATGGTGACGGGCAGGCTAACAGGAATACCCGTGATTTCGATGACACACGACGAATTAACCTGAATTTTATACCCTTCTGTTTTTTGTATATTACCTATATTATTGATCCAAACATCATCGGTTGATTTTAAACTCATCTTTTCATAAGTATTTGGCACTTCGTCTTCAACGATGACCAGCTCTCCTCCATCCGCAAGAGATTTCATTACCGAATCCATCGATGCGTGTGTTGGATTTAACCAGGTAGAAAAAACATTCCATCCCTTTTCCAATTCAATGGTTTGGGTTTGTAGTTCTTCATCTGGTTCAGGAGTTGGCTCCACTGTTAGATGGGTCGTTACAATACTGTCACAGCCATTTACTGAAGTTAATACCCTTTGATATTCTCCTGTATCGGTCCAGCTCAGGTAGTTTTCTCCTTCGTAAATCGTAATATCCTCGCTTGTATATTTTACCGGATGAACGGTAAGCCATGTGGTTACCACACTGTCTGCTCCTGAAGCAGCGTTCAGCGTTCGTTCATATTCTCCTGAAATGGTCCATCCTTCGTAAGACTCACCCTCACAGATTTCAATCGCTTCAGTTGTGTGAATGGTTTGCAAAACGGTGAGATTGGTGGTAACAATACTGTCACAACCTGTAACTGATAATAAATTGCGTTGAAAGGTTCCTTCTTCAGTCCAGCCATTGTAACTATCACCTGAATAAATGGTAATGTCTTCAGTTACGTAATAATCCGGATGAACTGTAAGCATTAATATAACTGTTGAATCACAACCGTGAATGGTCTGGAAAACCCCGGTGTATTCGCCGGGTTCAGATAGCGCTTGAGAACCAAAAGGGTATATTTCGCCTTCGCAAATGGCATCTTCTGAAGTTACCGAATAAACCGGATTTATAGTTAAATAGGTTACTACAATACTGTCTCCTCCTGAAACGGACTGCAAGGTGCTTTCGTATTGGCCGGAGGTTGTCCAGCCATGGTATGAACTTCCTTCGCAAATTGAAACATATTCCTCCGTAAATGCAGTTGCAAGTACACTTAAGTTGGTAACAACTGTGCTATCGCAGCCTTGTGTAGAAACAAGGTTCCGTTCATAAACTCCTGATTCTGTCCAGCCCATATAGTTTTCACCTTCAACGATGGTTATGTCTTCAGTGGCATATTCTGCCGGATGAACTGTAAGCAGTGTTGTTACTACACTGTCTGCTCCTGAAGAAGCTGTCAGTG
This sequence comes from Mariniphaga sp., assembly GCF_041687215.1. Lineage (NCBI taxonomy): Bacteria > Pseudomonadati > Bacteroidota > Bacteroidia > Marinilabiliales > Prolixibacteraceae > Mariniphaga > Mariniphaga sp. The sequence continues at coordinate 13,929 of NZ_JAWLCI010000013.1, read as the reverse complement.
TAAGTTCATATTCTCCTGATATGGTCCAGCCTTCATAAGATTCGCCTTCACAAATTTCGATTTCTTCGGACGTATGAATCGTTTGCAAAACGTTAAGATTCGTTGTGACAATACTGTCACAGCCGGTTGAAGCAACCAAAGTCCTTTCGTACTGTCCGGATTCTGTCCAGCCTTCGTAGGATTCTCCTTCGTAAATAGTAATATCTTCAGTATTATATTCTGCCGGATTGACAGTTACAGTAGTTGTTATAATACTGTCGCAGCCATTAACGGTTGTAAGGTTGCTTGCATGAACGACCTGGGAGGTAATGTTGCTCTGTGTAGTTCCGTCAGGGAAAGTATAACTGCTGCCTGAGCAAACCTCGTCTTTTTCGGTGATATCATAAACCGGGTTGACGGTAACAGTTGTTGTAATGATGCTGTCGCAGCCATTAACCGTTGTAAGGTTGCTTGCATGAACGACCTGAGAGGTCATGTTGCTCTGTGTAGTTCCGTCAGGGAAAGTATAACTGCTGCCTGAGCAAACCTCGTCTGTTTCTGTGATGTCATAAACCGGGTTAACCGTCAGGTTGGTTGTTACAATGCTGTCAGCACCTGATGCAGTTGTTAAAGTGTCCTCATACTGACCTGTTGTTGTCCAGGTTTTATATGATTCTCCTTCGCAAATTGAAATATCTTCAGTGGTATATTTTGTGATAGCTTCATCGCTTTTTTCTTGTGATTCATACGCCCCAATATCCGGGTTACCAGCAATAGAATTACCTAAAATATCATGTTTCAACCCTACATCAATACCGGCGTTAATTGCCTGGCTGCCGGTTTGTAAAGTAAAATCTCCATTGGCAGCATCGGTGAATAACGGGTTAACAGCTATGGCACTTGGTTCAAATGTAGTAATCGTTGCCATTGAATAATTGGTGCCTTCATAATACAAAACATTACCACTCGTTGTATACCACAAGTTATTTGAAGTTGTTAAAAATCCACCAACTGTTGACATATGCCTTACATCTGGTGTTATCGTATTGCCTGTGAATATGTTATTTTTAAGAACAAGTGGAAATAGTGCAGAAGTCCATATTGCTCCCTGCGTATTATTATAAAAGGTATTATTAAAAATATCCACTGAACTTACAGATGAAGTACTACTATTATGGTATAAAGAAATCCCAGAATGATCTGCCTCAGCAATCATGTTGTAAGCAATCAGTAGATTGGTGCAGGAGTTATGCCCATGAATGGATGCACCAATACCGTCACCATCTACTACACCGTAAATATAATTGCGAAATATTCTTAAATTATCTGATGATCCCCATCGAAGCGTTGTATCTGCATATAACTGAATAGCATCGTTAAATATTTGATTTGTAATCGTATTTTGATAGATGTCTGTATTATCACACGATGTAATACCAATTGCATAATCTTCGGAAGCATCTACGGGGTCACCATTACCATCAAAAGTATTATTATAAACCACAGCAGAATCTAACATTTGAATATACAAACCGGCGGCATTATTATAATTAAATTGATTTCCGTGTATATCCACATTCGTAATATGGGTTGCTTTACTGGCTGTTCCAATTAAAAACCCATGATCACCAGAATAATTACATTGATTATTGGTAAATGTAATATTTGATATTCCTGTTATTGAGCTATGAATCCTTATGTTTCCCCCCTCTTTATCACTCTCCCCGTTCCTCAAAAAAATATTATTATCAATAGTTAAATATGGACTGTTTAAAAAATAAGCACCGTAACGACCACTTTTCTGAATTGTACATTCCCTGATTGCTATATTGCTGCCACTTGACGACCGTACAGCCCCGCTATTCGATATACTTTCGTTAGAATGTTGAATGGTTAAATTTGATAATGTGATGTTTTCATAGGAACCCAAATCAACAATTTGTTTTCTTTGTCCAAGCTCTACATTTCCGCTGGGGTCGCCATTTTCTGTATAAACGTACAAATTATTCGTTCCGCTATCCCAATACCAATCTCCTTCTGAGGCACACGCTCCAAGACTTGTTTTTGGGTAACCAATAACTCCATCTAAATACATGAGGTTCGGTTGAATAGTTACCGCAGTTTTTTGCCAAATGTTAGAGCCTGCTAAAGTCATTCCACTTATAATATCTGCGCCATCCATTACAGGATTTGCCCCACTACCATACGCTCCAAAAACAATCGGGTTGCCAGAAGCGCCTGATGACGGTACTTTTAACTCTTCCCTCCAAACTCCGCCTCTTTCAAATAAAATCTGGTCGCCGGGTGCAAATTTAGTATTATTCACTTGGTTAAGGGTTTTCCACGCCGTTTCCGGCGATGTTCCGGCTTTGGTATCGTCTCCGGAATTACTGACGTAATAATTTGTGGCATTTACTGCCCAGTTAATAAATAGAAAAACAACAGCTAAAGAAAGCGTTCTATTTCTGTAAAAAAATTTTTTTCGTGTACCCGTCTTTTTGTAAAGAGCTGTGTACTCCTTCTTCATACATTTGTCTAACATGGTTTTGTCGAATTAAAAGCGTCCAAAAATTCAATTCAAAATTCTGTTGACAAATGTAGAGGTGTGCTGTTTTTCTAAATCATTCTATATGCTTATTATTGTTTTACTATTTACTGATTTTGGTATAGGTGAAATACTTATGATATGGGTGAAATACTTATTGTTTAAAGTTTATTGAGCCGGGAGCTGTAAGTTTTTACCCCCAACCCCCAGGGGGGAGTTTGATCCTGCTTCATTGTTGATTTGCGGTTCAAAATATATGAGGAGATTTTAAATTGTTACACTATAAATGTGCGTTGGTTCACCCCTTGGGGGCCGCATGAAGTTCGGTACTGCATGTATTTCAAACATTGCACGTGCATGCTATGTTAATAAATTGGGAAAAATTCTGCTTACTTTTGATAATACCCATATCCCATTTGCTCACTCACCAGTTTGTTGTCGTTTATAAGCAGATTTACATTTTTAATGTTTTTATTTTTTAATTCTTTAAGTACTAATCTCAATAATTTCTTTTTGGTGACATTGTATCGTGTAACTATCAGGCTAAGGTTGGAGTATTCAATAATTGTAAGTGCATCCGAGACTTGTGCCAGCGGAGGAGTATCAATTATTATGTAATCGTAGTTTTCTCTTAAAAATTTAAAAAGATCGGCCACAATCTCTTTCTCCATTAAATCTAAAGGATCAGGAGGAACCGGTCCTGAATGGATTATGTCGAGGTTTTTAAAATCAGTTTTTTGAATAATTTCGTTTAGTGTTAATTCTTCATTTAAAAAAAGACTTAGCCCCACCGTTTTATTTTTGTTCTTTATAACCGATTTAGAATTTCGAAGGTCAAAATCCAGCAATACTGTTTTTTTCCCCATTTGCGCATAAGAAGAAGCGATATTGAGCGCACTAAAAGATTTACCTTCGCCCGATATGCAGGAAGTTACCAAAATCGTTTTGTGTAAGCTGCCATTCAATGCAAAATTAAGATTGGTCCGTAACGTACGAAACGTTTCTGCTGTTTTACTTTCCGGGGAAGAAATAAAAACATTTTTTTCTTTTTGGTTATTGTAATGAAATATTTTGCCAATCACGGCAGCATTGGTAATATTCTCAATATCTTCCTGTGTTGTAATGGTTGTTTTAAATAAATTCAATAATAACAAAATGCCGGTGGGTATTCCAATACCCAAAAATAGAGCAAGAATGTAATTACGCATCTTATTAGGGAAAACCGGTACTGATGAACTCAAATGGGCAGGTTCCATAATCATATTGTCAGGCAAATTAGAGGCTTTGGTTATTTTAGCTTCGGCCTGTTTTTGGAGCAAATAGTTGTAAATGGAATTATTCAAATCATAGTTTCGCTGTATTCCACCCATCTGCATTTGTGTTTTCGGTAAATTACTTATCTCATTTTCTATTTGTGCAATCCGGTTTTGCATTTCGTTAATCGAAATCTCATTGCTCCGGGCTGCTGCTGCAATATTTTCGGCAATGGTTTTTTTAAGATTATTTATTTGTATATTAAGCCGGTTTACAATGGGGTTACGCTCCTGATTATTATTAATCATGTTGGCCTTTTGAGCTTGAGCTGTAGAAAGTTCCCGAATCAAATTGTTGAGCAACGGATCCTGGACTCCCATGGCTGATGGCGGAATAATCTGTACTTCATCTGAACTGTTGGCATTATACTCTTTGATGTATTCGTAATAACGTTTCTGTGTCATGAGTTCAGCCAATTGATTTTGTAAATCCAATCGCTGTTGTGACAATCTGGTGGATTGTTCATCCACATTCATCATTTTGTTTTGAGACATAAATTGCTGAAGGTTATTTTCTGTAAGATTTAAGGACGCAGATATCTCATCCAATTGCCCCTCAATATATTCGAGGGTCATATTGGCCAGGTGATTCTTTTTCTCCAGGTTGGATTCAGAATAAACCTGGATTAATTCATTGATTATATCTATACCAAGTTGAACAGAATTAACTTCCATACTTATTTCAACTATAGTTGCCAGTTCGTTAGGAATGTTATATTCCAATCTTCCTTTCATTTGGCTCACTATCTGTTTATTGGTGGAGAGCCTGAAGGCGTAAAATATATTGTTTTGTAATAATAAACTATCATTATCATTTATGGTTATCAGAAATTTGAAATCTTCTGTTTCAACTATTTGTCCCAGATTGCCTTTAATATCTAGATCCAAACCCTCTTTTGCTCTGATTATTTGACCGGTAGTATAATTATAAACCATGCCATCTTGCTTCTCAACCTTTAATGAATAACTTCCATCGGAATTCAAATGAATATCAAAAACAGGACCGACCAATTGCTGATGTTCTTTAAAAATGAATACTTTGAAAGGTACTTTTTTATAAGCATTGTGATACTGATAATTTTTATATTCATAATAGGATACTTCCAGATTTAATTTCTCAACTGCCTGTTCAATGATTGGATTGGATTTAAGAATTTCCAATTCATTTTGCAGGTTTTGATTCCTGACGAGCAGATCGCTGTTTATATAACTGGTTTCATCTCTTGATATGTTTCTTTCCGATTGATCTTTCAATAACAGAGTTGCAGATACTTTATAGGTTGGTAAAGCATAATTATTATAAGCATAAGCCATAGCTAATGCTATAATAATGCATAGCAAAATAATCCAGCTATTTCTAAATAACAGGCTAACTATTTTTTGAATATCCTTATTGTTTTGTTCCTGCAATGTAGAATGATTCATAATGAATATTGTAAATGATGAATGTTTTTAAATATTATTGACCAAAAACGGTGTAAAACAGGATGCCGGTTGATAATGTTGATAACAAAATTTGAAATGGAAACTGGCGCATACCCCAGAATTTTTTGCGCATGGGTTTCACATATATCACATCGTTTGGCCGAATATAATAGTGTTCTAAAGCCATCAATTCGGATGATGTCAAATCAATATTGATTCGTATGTTATTTCCGTTTTCGTTACGAGCCAGGATTACATCATTACGGTCTCCATACTCAGTAATATCTCCGGCAAGGCCAAGAGCATCAAATACGGTAAGTTTTTCCTGCGAATAGGAAAAATGACCAGGGTTTCGAACTTCTCCCAACACTGAAACAAAGCGGTTTACTAATTTTACGGTAACTGTTGGTTGGCTTAAAATATTCTCCAATGAATCCTGCAGCATGGCACTCACCTCAGGAACGGATTTATTCTCAACTAAAATATTTCCCAGAATTGGAAGTTGTATATAACCTGCTTTGTCAACCGGATATGACATAAGAGATGCACTATAAGGCTGTAAATAACCACTCTGGTTACCAGTTTGTACGCCGACTTGCTGAAAGACATTTGTGGATGGGTCGTCCAAACTTTTAATCTGTATGTAAAGTTCGTCTTTGGGTTTTAATTTATAATCCGGTACTTTGGCCTCAGAAAAGATTTTGATATCTCCCTGCTGATTGGATTTATCACGCAGATATTCTACATTTCGTTGCGTAACACAGGATGAAAAAAGTAACACAATACTTAAAATTATTAAAGGAAACAGTTTAACCTTTTTGTAAAACTTTCGGCGTTTCTTTATTCCCAAAGCTTTGGGGTGTTTTTCTTTAAAACTATTCATTTTTATACTATTAAAATTGTTTGATTTCTAAGCTATAAGATGCTCCGAACGAATCCCTCCGGGAGAACTCGCATGTATTTTAATTATTCTCTTGGGCGTAAATATTTTACATGCTCGTTTCATTTTTATTTATGAGTTTTCATTTTATCGTTTTTTTCTTTTATGAGTTCGTATATTTTTCCCCATTCGGGAATACCCAGAAGGTTGCGATCATCGATATATACATCAGCATAAATTTTTCTACTGTAGGAATTATCATATTCTTCGTCCTCAGAATTACTATTCACGGCATGAAACGTAAGTCCCTTTTTTTTACAAAATTGAATGGCATCTTCCAATTCTTTGCCTGAACGATAAGTCCAAAGGATTATTTGGTGTCCTTTCTCCTGCAAAAGTTTTAATGTTTTTATTGCAAAAGGTATTTCTTTCCCAATTGATGGGTATTTATGTTTTACAATAGTCCCGTCAAAATCGACTGCAATAATCATTATTATATTTTTTATTTTAGCAAAATTATTGGTAATTATTTTTCCGACCATTTAAACCTGCAGATTCAGTGATCGTGCAAAATCTTTTTTCCTGTAGTTCATCCATTTTTTTTCATCAATTCAATTGATTTTTTATACGCTACCAATTTATCAGGATTCAGCGTTAAATAGGGAGCTTTCCGGTTAATAAGAGTTTTAAGCTCTATGGGGACCGGTAGTTTTTTGTCCCCGTTTTTATAATGCGAGTTCATCGAAACATATTCCGGAACAATCTGCATCATCTGTTCTACCAATTCTTCACGGCTCATTTCTTCCAGGTTCACAAGCAAATCAGTAATTTCATTTACAATTTGCAGGTTAAATTTTATTATTTTTCCAATCAGTATTTTTTCATTGTGGGTAGGTTGTAATTCTTCTTTTTGTCCAATAAGTTCTTCATAGAGTTTTTCTCCGGGTCTCAACCCTATTGTTTCTATTTTTATATCCTTTCCCGGAATCAAACCTGAAAGTGAAATCATTTTTTTTGCCAGGTCATATATTTTCACCGGTTCTCCCATATCAAAAACAAAAATTTCACCGCCTTTGCCCATGAAACCTGCTTCGAGCACTAACTGACAGGCCTCCGGTATCGTCATAAAATAACGGGTAATATCCTTATGGGTAATGGTTACAGGGCCTCCGTTTTCAATTTGCTTTTTAAATAGCGGAACCACCGAGCCATTAGAGCCCAATACATTTCCGAATCTTGTTATAATGAACTGTGTAGATATTTTCTCTGATTGCACCAGTGACTGAATGTACATTTCGCTGATTCGTTTGGTAGCACCCATTACATTGGTTGGATTGACCGCTTTATCAGTTGAAATAAAAACAAATTTTTCCACTCCAAATTCGATGGCCAAATCAGCCAGGATTTTAGTGCCGCCAACATTTACCCGTACCGCTTCCGAAGGAAACTCTTCCATTAAAGGCACATGTTTATATGCTGCTGCATTGTAAACAATGGTTGGAGTATATTCTGCGAATACCTTTCTAAGTTTTATGGGATTGGTTACATCGCCAACAATAACCACAAAATCGGTATAATTTTTTTCACGAATAATTTCCTGTTGCAGGTTATACAAATCCGATTCTGCCTTGTCGTAAAGCACAACTCTTTTAACCTTAAAATCAATGAGTTGCCGAATGATTTCGGAACCAATTGAACCTGCGGCACCAGTTACAAGCACTACTGAATTTTTCAAACCGTTTTCGATTGTTTCTTTGTCAAGCTTAATTGTGTTTCTTCCCAAAAGGTCTTCAATGCTTATGGGGCGAATGGCCTTTACCTGAAGTTCGCCGTTGATCCAGTCTTTTAATGGAGGTACTTCTTTTATTCTAAGTTGATGCTTTAAACACTCGTCGGTAATTTCTGCTTTGCGCTTTTTGGATATTTTTGAATTATCAATTGCGAGAATAATTTCAGACACCTTATTTTCAGGAATAATTTTATTGAATGCTTTTTCTGGCGCATAAATAGGAATTCCCGATGTATATTTGTTATGCAAAGAAACATTGTCATCAATAAACCCTACAACCTTTATGTTTAATGAGCTGTCTGTCTTCAGGGTATTAAGGGTAATTTGCCCTTTCCAGCCTGCGCCGTAAATCATTATTTTTTGAGAATCTTTAGAACTGTTAAACCATAGCTGAGCTATCATTTTAACTGCCAGTCGCGACAGTATTAAAATTGTTGTAACCAAAAGAAAGTGAATGATAATCACAGAATAGGGTATCATCAGAATTGAAGAGATGCCTGTTTGTCTTGCCGCAAATGAAACAAGGGTTATAAAAAGGCCTGCGCACAATGTGGCGGAAATGATATGCATTACATCCTCTGATGTGCTGTGGCGCAAAATACCGGCATACGTTTTTGATATCCAGAAACACAGGCTAAAAGCGGGCAAAATAATCAACAGGTGGAACGTAGAAAAAAAGGTTTCAACATCCCCCAGGTCGAAGTTGAACCTTAACACATACGCTATAAACCAGGATAAGGATATTATTCCCAAATCAAAAAACAATACCATCCACCTGGGCATATAGTTTTTTGAAAAATAATGTATAATACGTTTCATTTTTTGTTTGTGTTTAATGAAGAAAAGTAATTTTGAGTATTACACTTTAAATGACGGTGGTTCGCACGGTCAAAAAAAATAGTATAGAATTAGTTATTGAAAACCTTAACTTTTTTTCCAGCGGAATTGATATTAAGTTTCTCTGTAAACTCGATATATTTTGGAACTTTATACATGGCAAGTTTGCCGGCACAGTAAGATTTCAAATGTTCTTCGGTGATGCTGTTTTTTGAACCTTTTTCAATAACAACAATTGCTTTTACGGCATCACCGGTAATATTATCCTGAATGGTTTCAATAGTACAGTCCACAACCTGTGGAAAGGAAACTATTACTTCTTCAATCTCCTTCGGACTAACTCTTTTCCCACCAATTTTTATGAATTCTTTATTTCGGGCAGTTAAATAAATGTATCCATCGCTATCAATTGTTCCTATGTCGCCGGTGTATAGCCATCCGTCTCTAATTGTGGCTTTTGTCATTTCAGGTTCTTTATAGTACCCAAGCATTATATTATCCCCTTTGGCAATAATTTCTCCTGTTTCACCTGGATGTACTTCTATTCCTCTCGGGTTTACAACTTTTAACTGAACGTCAGGAATTCCTTTACCAATTGATCCCAACTTACTTTTAAGTTCTTTCGGTTCAAGGTAAGAAAGTCGTGCAGTTGCTTCGGTCTGTCCATACATTACATAGAATTTAATTTCAGGAAAGGAATGGACAAATTCTTCAATAAAAACTGTATGCAATTTTCCGCCAGCTTGGGTAACATACCGAAGCGATTGAAACTCTGTGGTCTTAAAACTTTCCGATTTTCTTAAAAGAATTTGAAAATGACTTGGAACGCCTGCAAAACCTGTACAATTATATTTATTGATATCACTTAAAACTGAACCTATCAGAACGAAGTTATTGTTTAAAACCATGGAGCCTCCAACTCTTAAATGAGTGTGAAGCAGCGAAAGTCCGTAACAATAGAAGAATGGTAATACCGTTTCAATTGTATCATTTTCAGTCAGGTGGAGGTATTTTAGAATTGAATCTGTATTGGCAATAATATTTTTATGGCTTAAAACCACTCCTTTTGGTAACCCCGTTGAGCCGGATGTAAAAATTATTTGTGCAGGAAACTCTGCGTTAAATGCCTCTGGAAAATTGAAAAGGGTTTGATTTGCTGTTAACAGCAACAAGTTTTTTTCTGTTATTTTTTTTATTGAATTAGTTTCTATTCTATTTAAAACCCTGTTTTCAGCAAAGCATAGATCTGCTTCTGTTTTTTTGACAATGAAATCAAAATTTTGTTGCTCAATTGTGGGGTCAAGCGGAACACAAACATTACCAGACATCATTATTCCCAAATAACAAACAAGGAAAAAGTTATTGTTGTGGCTGATTAAAATAATATTTTGCCCCATACCAACAGTTTCTGAAAGGAAAGTTGCAAGTTTGGAACTTTGATTGTAAAGCTCATTGAAAGAGATAGTTTCCTTATTTCCCAGAATGAAGTCCTTTTGCCATTCAGAAGTTTTTTCAAATAAATATTGGGTAACATTCATCGGAACAGAGTTTTTTATAATCAATTAATTAAACCAGGAAATGTTTGACTGAAAACTTTAACTTCATCAATGATGGATTGGGGACATTCTCAAATATTCAGTTGTTTTCTGTTTTTCCCCTTTTTACAATCTTAATCTCATCTTTTTGGATATTCGCGTAAAGGTTACAACCCAGTGTTTCAATTCGGATTACAATGCGGTAATTTCCTTGTATTTTAACAATTTCTCCCTGCATCCCTTTAAACGGACCAACCAGGACTTCCACATTTTTACCCTTTTCAATGTTTTCCCGTGATAGAAAAATCTCCCTTTCTTCTTGTGCTATTAGAATTTTTATATTCTCAATTTGTTCCTCAGGTATGGTTTGTGGTTGCCCTCCAAACGAAACATATTTTACTGTACCTGGTATTTCAAGTACTTTAAAAAACTCAACGTGACTGACCTTAACAAAAAGGTAACATCGAAAAAATGGTTCCTCAATCCATTTTTTTCTGTCGCTCCATTGCCTTAACGATTTTTTAAGCGGCAAATAACACTCAATCTCCTGCTCTTCAAGAAATGTCAGAATTTTTTTTTCGGCATTTGGTTTCGTATATATTGCATACCACGCGTAAATGGGTTTTTTCAACATCGCTTCAAAATTTTTGTGGCAATTTACTAAAACCGATTTACTTATTGATCGCCAACCTGAGAATTTATTGAGACTCTTTCTTTTTTAACTGCGATTTCAGCATTAAATTTTCCATACTAAGGTCGGCAAACATTCGTTTTAGCCGGTCATGGTCTTCCCTGAGTTTATTCAAGGATTGAATGTCGGCCAAAGAAGGTCTGCTGTATTTCGCTTTCCAGTTATAAAAAGTAGCCTGACTAATCCCATAGTTTTTAATAATTTCATGAATTGGAGTGCCTTCCTTGTACTCTTGCAGAATTCTTTGAATCTCAGATTCTTTAAATCTTTTTTTTGACATACTTCATTTTTTGATTGAGTAAAACCAATTTAGTTGAATAATTAACTGGAGTAAATTTTCCAGTACCGGAGACGCACAAATATGTGTAAGAGCAAAAAAATGTGAAATTTTTTTCTTTTTCAATTGCTTAAAAATTCATAGGGATTTATAAAACTGGAAAAACATCTTATATCTGTAATTTAAATAGAATCAAAAATTCATTTTATTGAAAATGGAAAAAACAACTTGTATTCTATTGAAAAACTGTACTCTCGGAGGTTCAGAAATTCATGAAATTTTTGTGATTTAAACAGAGGTTCCCTACTGTCACCCACAATTTGGGTACATTAAAAATAAAATTGGTTGAAAATTGGAATTTCACAATTAAATTTCCATTTTAATTACAGATGAAAAGTTACAAAAAATAAACAAGAACACTACTTGGTATTTTTGATGAAAAACCTGGTTAATACATGTCAAATATGAATCCAATCTTTGTAATGATACTGATTTCAAGAGTTAACTTGTTTTAAAACAGCACTATATTATTAAGAAAAAAGAGTATTTTGTATTTTTTAATAATTCAAATAAATTTTCTCATGTGGACTTCTTGTCCTTATTTGGGACGACCATTTCTTTTTGACAAGTAATTTTAATATTAGAATTACTTGAATACTCTATTTTCAATTATTCTTGTTCTAAAAATGAAAATTACAATCAGCACTGAAATAGTACCGAATTATTTAATTATTTTAATAGTTTGGTTTATAAGTAATTATGTGAAATTAATATATTTTTCGGATATTATAAATTTATTCCGGAGGCAAATTTCATAAAAATAAAATTGGAAATTACAAGTATATTCTTATAAAAATTGGAAATTACAAATTAAATTTTTGTATCGTAATCTATGTCAGACGTTTGAAAATGGATGTACAATAGTCCGGGTTGAATTAAATGACCCACTCTTCTGAAAGCACTTCGCCCCGGGTGCTGATAACGGCTACTTTTACCGGTACGTTTCTTTCTGCGTTCGAAAGGGCGGTTTGCACCATGCCGATTAAACCGCCGCAACACGGAACTTCCATAATTACCACGGTTATTGTGTTCACCCTGGCTTCATTAATAAGGCGGATGAACTTCTGAATATAAATGTCTTTTCCCTGGTCGAGTTTCGGGCAGGCAATCACCATCTTTTTTCCTGATATAAATTTCCGGTGAAAATCGCCATGGGCAAAAGCGGCACAGTCGGCAGCAATTAAAAGGTCGGCCCCGTGAAAATAAGATGCTGCCGGATTGATAAGGTGCAACTGAACCGGCCAATGAGTTAATTCGGAAGTCATTTCTTTTTCCGGCGATGCCATTTTAAATCCGGCAGCACTGAATGATGCCGGCGTCGAACCGGGGCATCCGCCTGAGACTTGTTGATTTCCATGTTGTTTTTTGGGTTCGTTATGCAGCAATTCGTGAACTTCTGCTATTGGGAACGGCATATTTTCGCGGTTAGCTTTTATATAATCGAGTGCTTCTTTTAAATAAGCGGTTTCATTATGGTCCTGTAAATGTTTCAGGTGAGCAAATACGGTGTTTTTACCACTTTTTATCATTTGGGAAATCACGGCTGTTTCATCGTATTTTTCAGCTTCGCGCTTTTCAATGGTGATGGCTCCCTGCGGGCAGTGGCCAATGCAGGCTCCCAGTCCGTCGCACATGAGTTCGCTTACCAAACGTGCTTTCCCATCAATAATCTGAAGTGCCCCTTCGTGGCAATTTGGAACACAAACCCCACATCCATCACATAATTCTTCGTCTATTTTAACTATTTCCCGTATCATTGTTTCTATTATTTTTCGGAAACAAAAGTAGGGGAACCCTGTTTCCTGAATTGTATCATTTGTTACAAAATTTGCAAAAATGATGAATTACAAACTTTTGGCTCAATGTCCGGTTTTTAAAGAAATTCCGGAAGAAGAATCTAAAAAATTACTGAATGAGATTCATTACCAGATAAAAAATTTCCAAAAAGGGGAGATGTTGGCCCTTCAGGGTGAACCGGTCAACAGTCTGTTTATCATTCTATCTGGAAGTGTAAAAGGTGAAATGATTGATTATTCAGGAAAAACCATAAAAATTGAGGATATTGAAGCACCACGTCCTCTTGCCACAGCATTTTTGTTTGGTAAAGAAAACCAGTTTCCGGTTACGGTAGCAGCCAACAACGAAGTCAAAATTCTGGCTATCCCGGTACACGAGTTTTTAAAACTGCTGCAAAGAAACACCCAGGTGCTTGTAAACTACCTGAACAACATTTCCTCGCGGAGCCAGTTCCTTTCACAGAAACTTCATTTTTTAAATTTTAAAACGATTCGTGAAAAGGTGGCTCATTATTTCCTTCAGCAAACTGGTGAAAATCTGCATTCGTTTGAATTAAAATCTACTCAACAACAACTTGCTGAATTGTTTGGAGTTACCCGTCCTTCGCTGGCGCGTGTGTTGAGCGAAATGCAAAGAGAAAAACTTTTTATGCAGGAAAAGAAAACAGTTACCCTGCTGAACAAACAAAAGTTAAATGAAATTTTAAGGGTGCAGTTCTCATATTACGCAGTTAATTTTGTATAATACCTTTCAGAAAATTCATTCCAAAATCCTTTCCACCTGTTGGATTTTACGACTGTT